>JAJAYD010000082.1 GCA_026786345.1 Chitinophagaceae bacterium | reverse complement strand
GCCCACCGGTAAGAACATGAAGAAAACCTGAAAGGTGGGTGTAGCCCTGAAAGGGTGGCATCTACCAAGCGATCGTTGATAGCCCATCGGGAAGAACATGAACGAAACGTGAAAGGTGGGTGAAGCCCTGAAAAGGCGGCCTACCTAAACGATGGGTGAAGCCCATCGGGGAGAAAACGAACAAAGCCAAAGCCCTGAAAGGGCGCAATACCTGAGCGATGGGTGAAGCCCATCGGGAAGGAAGAGTAAGAACAAAACCCAGCCCTGAAAGGGCGTAATATTGTAACAATTGATATAAAAAAATGGGACAGTCACACGTAACAAACTACTTACACATTGTGTTCAGCACTAAGCATCGGGTACCAATGATAGTACCACCGTACGAGAAAGAACTGCATAGCTACCTTGGTGGCATTTGCAAAAACCTGGAATGTCAGCCCATAAAAATTGGCGGATACACCGATCATGTACACATACTTTGCATGCTATCAAAAAAAATAGCATTAATGAAATTACTGGAAGAAGTAAAATCACACTCTTCCAAGTGGATGAAAACCAAAGACACATCATTAAAAAACTTTTACTGGCAGGATGGGTACGGAGCTTTTTCTGTAAACCCCTCAGAAGTCGATACCGTAATAGCCTACATAAGTAATCAGCATGAGCACCATAAAAAGACAACTTTCCAGGATGAATACAGGGCATTTTTAAAGAAGTATAAAGTAGACTATGATGAACGATATGTGTGGGATTAAGTATATCGCCCTTTCAGGGCTTAAGGAATGTTGGGCCGGGTTACAACACAGGGCTGCACCCCGTGTTAAGGTATTACACCCCTTCGGGGCTGGTAGCAGCGTGAATGATGTGAGCCCTGAAATGTCAACGATGGGTGCAGGCTATCGAACATAGTGGATTACGCCCTTTCAGGGCTTGATTGAATTGATTGTTGTTTTATGGCATAGGGCGTTGCCCCATGCTGTGATATACCGCGCTTTCAGGGCTGGCTTAACGAAAAGGCTCTGAAAGGGCAGCGTAACTGAATGATTAGCCCATCATGATCGATACCTTAATGGTGAGCATAGCCCTGAAAAAGCGGTATACCTGAGCGATTGTGTGATAGCCCTTCGGGAAGTATAAGGAACAAAACCCAAGCCCTGAAAGGGCGGTATCGACTAAACCATGGGTGATAGCACATCGCCCTGAACGATATATGAATGGTGGGAGTAGCCCTGAAAGGGCAGTATATCTGAACGATGGGTGATAGCCCCTCGACCTGAACGAGACATGAACGATGGGTATAGCCCTGAAAGGACAGCATATCTAAACGATGGGTGAAACCCATCGCCCTGAACGATACATGAACGGTGGTTGTAGCCCTGAAAGGGCAGTATACCCGAGCGATGGGTGAAGCCCATCGGGAAGGAAAGAAGAATAAAAACAAAGCCAAGCCCTGAAAGGGCGGCATATTATTGTAATGACAAGAGCCCAATAGATGACAGGACGATGAACGGATTGCGACGCAAGAATGATGCTATGAAATACTGCCGCCGGTAACAAAAAATATTCTTCGAATAGGGTACCATAATAAACAGGTTTTAAAAATGAAAGCCAGCATACACACTGAACTTGCTTTTGAAGAAGCCATAGAAGCCGTATTGTTTAAGAGCGGCTATGTAAACGGCGATAATGCCAGCTACAACAAAGAATTTTGTGTGGACGAATATTGGCTATTTCAGTTTTTGAAGAACAGCCAACCGCTAAAATGGCAAAAGTCCGAAGCTATTCATCGGGCCGATACAGCAACAAAACTATTGCAACGTTTACACAAAGAACTTGATAGCAGGGGAGCGTTGGATGTTATACGCAATGGTTTTACCGATAACGGGGTTACTTACGACATGGCTTATTTTAAACCCGAAACTGCTTTAAACCCCGATACCGACATCTCTTACAATAAGAATATTTTATCCGTTACCAGGCAGCTTAAGTACAGTAAAAAAAATGAGAACTCGCTTGATATGGTATTGTTTGTAAACGGATTGCCCGTGGCAACCGTAGAGCTAAAAAACCAGTTTACCAGTCAAAACAACCAACACGCCAAACGCCAATTTATTGAAGACAGAGACCCGCGGGAACTATTATTTCAACCCAATAAAAGAACCCTCGTACACTTTGCGGTAGATACGGATGAAGTGTTTATCACCACTAAAATAGATAATGAAAAAACCATTTTTCTTCCCTTTAATCTTGGCTATGAAAACGGCGCAGGTAATCCACCCAATCCCAACGGCTATAAAACCGCTTACCTGTGGGAATATGTGTGGCAAAAAGATAGCTGGTTAGACATCATTGGCAAATTTGTACATGTACAAAAAGAAGAATACAAGCAAAAGGGAACTACGTTTAAAAAAGAAAAAATAATCTTCCCCCGCTATCACCAGTTAGATGCAGTAAGAAAATTGTGGGCCGACGCCAGGGAAAAAGGGCCGGGTCAGCATTACCTTATACAACACTCAGCAGGTTCGGGCAAGTCCAATTCAATCGCCTGGTTGGCATACCGGCTGTTTAGTTTACACAATGCTTTGGATGAAAAGGTATTTAATTCTGTTATCGTTATTACCGACCGCAAGGTGTTGGATAAACAATTGCAGGATACCATTTACCAGTTTGAACATAAACAGGGTGTGGTTGCCCTACTATGAATTGACGGGGATCACCGAAAAATCAGATCCTAACCGATTGTACGACCTGAAGTCGAAAATTGAAGAGAAACAAATTATATGGCAGTCGGAGATAGATAATTTTGCAGAGCAGTATTTTAAAAATCCTGACATAAACAGTAAGAAAATTCATTCGCTCCTTAACGCTTACATAGACCCGGCTGTTGACAGGTTCAAGGCTTTGGAAACAGAAGAAGAACAGGAAGATTGGAAACACGCGCTCCTTTCATTTACAAGGGCATATTCTTTTTTAAGCCATGTAATGCCGTTTCAGGACGTTGCCCTTGAAAAGTTATATGCATACGGCAGGTTGCTGTTAAATAAGCTCCCACGCAAGTCGCTGGAAGACAGGTTTAAGCTGAATGATGAAGTGTCTTTAAAATATTACCGGTTGCAAAAAATAAATGAAACCAATATTTTAATGGAACACCAGGCGGAGTATGGCTTACTGCCGGGTACTGAAGCAGGTATCAGAAAAGACAAAGAAGAACAAATACAATTATCACAAATTGTAGAAGCCATCAATAACCGATTTGGTACAGAGTTTACAGAGGCGGACAGATTATTATTCGACCAGGTAGGTATAGACTTATTGAATGACCAAACAATTATCAAACAAGCAAAAAGCAACACGTTCGATGCTTTTTTGCAAGGTAGCCTGCGAGACAAATCGATTGAGAAATTTATTGACAGAATGGATATGAATAATGCAACCACCAGCAATATTCTAAACAATGAAAAACTTGCGGATGCCGTAATTTTCAAATACCTGGCAAAGTTTATTTACGATCGGATTAATGCGGCATAGAAACATAAACAATTTGTCCTATAATTAATATTATGTTAAACAGGCGCACAGCCTTTCGCTTCAAATAAAAAATAAAAAAGCCAACCCAGGGTTAAACACATATTGCAGGTTGAAAAACTGGCAGGTAAGTTGGTTATATTCGGAGCGTAAACGAAATGGGATTATAGTTATAAGGTAAACGGTATATTTTGCGACACAAGTAGAATTATGTTATCGATTGGTTATAAAGAGCGGTTTTTTGGTAGATTTTACTTAAAAGTAAAATTAATCTTCTTTTTATTGTAAATAGTAATACTATTGCGTGAAGTTAGTTCGTTTGACAAATTATTCGGGTGAAGGCTGTTCTATCTATTCTATTTTAGAAGATGGGGTGCCTCGCTTCCAAAAGTTCTTACAGGAAATAACTGGATGCGGATTTGAGAAGGAACTAATCAATATAAATGGTCGTCTAATTTCTATTGGTAAATATGGAGCTACAGAAGGGTTCTTTAAGCCAGAAGAATGGAAAGATGATGAAAAAATTTGTTGCTTATCTGATATCCCGAGTAGCAAGTTGAGGATTTTTTGTATAAGATTTGAGAGTGAGAGGATTATAGTTCTCGGTGGTGGTGGAGCAAAGCCCAAAGACATTCGAGCTTGGCAGGAAGATCCTAAGTTAAGTAGAGAAGCCAAATTTATAATTATGATTTCAGGCATACTCAGGAAAAAAATTGATCAGGGAGACATTACTGAACATGGAACTCGCCTTAACGGTAATTTAAACATTCCATAAGAGGATTAATGAACAACTACAACGACTACACAAGCGATTTTTTTAAAGATTTTTTGCCTTCCTATAAAGAGCAAAAAAAGATAGATGCGTTAATGCTGTTAGCGGCAAAGATTTCTAAAGGGATAAAAGCAAAAGGATGGAACAAGACGCAATTTGCGAAAGCCATGGGACAAACTAATACTTCTATAATCACTAAATGGTTAAGTGGAACAAACAGTTTTAAGGTTGACACATTATTAGATATTCAGGGTGTGCTATGCATTAATTTATTGAGTTTAGACGATGAAGCCTCCACCGAAATTAGTGCTACATCTATTAGCAGCCCTATCGTCGTCAACTTGTGGAAAGAGTTACTTGGCTATGAAACTATGTCCGATGGCGATTTAATTACTTTGCACGGCATGTCCGGAGTTCAGGTTTGTGAAATTGCCTATGCTTACGAAGACAATTCCAATTAAACCAAAGATGGCAAAAAATAAAAAACCTCCGGCACGTCCCGTTCCCACTCCTGTTCGAACGCAGATAAACCTTACTATTTCAATTATAGAAAGTAAGTGT
>JAJAYD010000081.1 GCA_026786345.1 Chitinophagaceae bacterium | reverse complement strand
GGGCCTTTGTCGTTACCCTGCTGGTCTACCGTGGTGGGGTCGTGGGTTTTCCAAAATAATTCCACCAATTACTCAAAAATTATTACAGAGGGAGCCTAAACAAAATTGGCAACCACAACAAGACCGGTATTTTTTGCACAAACCTGTTCGTAGGTAGGGTTGGCAACATGACCACCACTGTAGCCACTCGTTACTTTTAAAACGCCATCAAGTTGTTGAAAAACGGCTTCTACACACCAGAAACAGCCTGCACCTAAGGTGACAGTATCAGTTTTGGGTGAGGTCATGTTATTTATTTTGGCTATGCTCAGGGGAGAGTCTTTTTTTGTTGCACAACTGGCAAAAATTAAGCTTACAAGAGTGAATAGAGATGCAATCAAATTCATGTTACGGTTTATTGGGCAGCCAAAATTCGCAATACTTGCCTAAAGAGAACTCTTAAAGTTTAAAGTTGTTCCGTTAAAATTTTGCTAAGCCAAATGTCATGTTCATAACACAGGGCTGATAAAATTGGTTTCGAAATAAATGAAAAAGTTTATAATAAAAGCTAAAAGAGCAGGAGTGTAATAAATTTATACCCAAGTGTAAAACTTTGCTGTCCTTATATTGTGTTTATGGCTCATTTACCAAATTTAATAACCGACCTGGCTTTAATACTGTGCGCCGCAGCTATTACGTCACTTCTATTTAAAAAATTGAAGCAGCCGGTTGTATTGGGTTATATTTTGGCTGGTTTGTTGGTAAGTCCACATGTAAAATTATTTCCCGCTGTGTCCGACCTCGAAGGGGTGTCTGTATGGGCGGAGATAGGTGTGATATTTTTGTTGTTTGGTTTAGGTCTTGAGTTTAGTTTTAAAAAGCTGGCTAAGGTTGGGGGTAGCTCCTCCATATCAGGAATATTTGAGATTGCCATCATGTTTACGCTTGGTTATATAACAGGTAAATTGCTTGGCTGGCCTGCAATGGACTGTATTTTTTTAGGAGGTATTATATCCATATCGTCCACCACTATTATTATTCGGGCTTTTGATGAGTTAAAAGTAAAAAATCAAAACTTTGCAGGTGCGGTACTGGGTATTTTAATCATCGAAGACATTGTTGCTGTATTACTGTTGGTTATTCTTTCTACGTTGTCTTTAAAGCAGCAGTTCCAGGGATATGAGCTTCTGTTATCCATCTTAAAATTATTCTTTTTCCTGTGCCTTTGGTTTTTGGCAGGCATCTTTTCGCTGCCATCTGCATTAAAGGCTGGCAAAAAATTTTTAAGCGATGAAACGCTTTTAGTGGTAGCTATAGGCTTATGTTTTTTAATGGTGGTGTTGGCTACAAAGGCAGGATTTTCTGCAGCATTGGGTGCTTTTATTATGGGGTCTATTCTTGCAGAAACTACGCTGGCCGAAAAAATTGAGCACCTGGTGCAATCGGTTAAAGATTTGTTTGGTGCAGTGTTTTTTGTTTCCGTTGGTATGCTGATAGATCCGGCTATGTTAGTGCAGTATTGGGTGCCGGTTTTGTGTATCACCTTTGTAGTGATCATTGGTAAATCGGTAAATGTTACTATCGGTTCCATGCTGGCAGGTAAAGGTCTTAAACACGCAATACAGGCGGGTATGAGTATGTCGCAGATTGGTGAATTCTCATTTATCATAGCAGCCCTTGGCCTGAGCTTTAAAGTAACAAGTTCTTATTTGTATCCTATAGCAGTGGGTGTATCGGTCATTACCACCTTTACTACTCCTTATATGATCAGGGCTGCAGATCCCGTGTACAATTTTTTTGAGAAGATATTGCCCAATAAATGGAAAAGTAACATTAACCGCTATTCATCCGGTGCGCAAATTTTGCCTGCCGAAAGCGATTGGAAAATTGTATTACGCTCATACCTTTCTGCTATATTGATCAATTCAGTTATCATCGTTGCACTCACACTTCTGTCGTCTTATTATGTAGCTCCTTTCATCATTAACCATACAGGTAGTAAGTCGTTTGGTGAGGTGCTTTCAGTCTTACTAACGTTGATTATTATGGCCCCTTTTATTTGGGCGCTTACTATAAAAAAGTTGGGTAAGCTGGCTTATACTAATTTGTGGCTCGACAAAAAATACAACCGCGGTCCGCTGGTGATACTTGAAATTGTAAGAAATGTTTTAGCAGTGGTACTGCTCTTTATTTTACTGCGGCAGTTCTTTTCTCCGCTGGTTTCATTTGCTGTCGCGATGATCGTAATGGTAGTTGTATTAAAAATTTTTGCCAGCCGTATGCAAACTTTTTATAACCGTATAGAGCATCGCTTCTTAACTAATTTGAATGCCCGTGACCAAATTGCCGGCCTGCATGAAAAGAACAATATTTCGCCCTGGGATGCACACTTAGCTTATTTTTCTATCAGTCCAAATGCGGGTTACATTGGTCAGCGACTGGATGAACTGGAATGGCGTGAAAAATATGGTATTAACATAGCAAGGATTGAAAGAGGCAAGCAAATAATAGATGTTCCCGCAAGGAGCGACCGTTTATTTCCTTACGATAGAATTTCGGTAATTGCTACGGACGAACAACTTCAGAATTTAAAATCAATTGTTGAACAAACTACCGATACCATTGAATTTGCTGTTAGCGAACAAGAGGTATCGCTCCATAAAATTATTGTAGACAGCCACAATCATCTTAAAGGAAAAACCATCAGAAATTCAAATATCCGCGAAATGACCAGCGGGCTGGTGGTAGGTATTGAAAGAAACCACGACCGCATTCTCAACCCAGATTCAAGCACACAGTTTGAATGGGAGGACGTGGTTTGGATTGTGGGTGATAAGAAGCGGATACTAGCGCTGAATAAGGATGAAGGTGGGGTGAAGGGTTGAGGCAGAAATTAATATATGATGAGTTATTTTTAGAGATGAGAGATTTTCCTTTAGACCAACTATTTTTAAACCACGCAGGCACCGCGGCACATAGGGTTACGGAGATTTAATCTCTGTCAACGGTCATCTGTCAACTGCCAACTTTTTAATGGAGAAAACGCCTGTCAACCGTCATCTGTCAACCGTCAACTTTTTAATGGATAAAACGCCTGTCAACCGTCATCTGTGAACTGTCAACTTCTCTACTTAGTACTCCATTTTCCTCAATGTCGGTGCCTTAAACCACGTAATTACAACAACCAATAATGTAATACATCCTCCAAAAACTACCGAAGGAACCACACCCATTGCCCGGGCTGCCACACCACTTTCAAATTGTCCCAGCTCATTGCTGCTGTTTATAAACATACTGTTTACACTCATTACCCGGCCACGCATTTCATCCGGTGTTTGCAATTGAACAATAGTACCACGAATAACAACGCTGATGCCATCTAAAATACCACTTATAAGCAGTATGGTAAACGAAAGCCAGAATAGTTTGGATAAACCAAAAATGATGATTGCAACCCCAAAACCTGCCACTGCCATAAGCAGTCGCTTGCCTTGTTTTTGTTTAAGAGGATACATCGTAAGCAACACCACAATTATGATAGAGCCAATATCTGAGGCTGCATTGAGCCATCCAAAACCCACTGCGCCAACTTTTAAAATATCTTTTGCATATATGGGCACCATTGCTACAGCGCCACCAAACAATACAGCAAAAAGATCCAGCGATAGGGCTCCCAACACTTCTTTAGTTTTAAACACAAAGTTTAATCCTTCCTTTACACTTTCAAGGGTGCGCTTGTTGGCGGCTATGTTTTGAACAGGAAATTTTTGAAGCTGCTTTAAATTGAGCAACGATAAAATTACAAGTCCGATGATTACGCCTAATGTACCGGGCACACCAAAGGCCGCAATACAAAAACCACCGGTGGCATGGCCGCTAACTGATGCCATTAAGAAGGTTCCCTGGTTCCAGGTGATGGCATTTTGTAAAATATTTTTCGGTACTATCTGTCCAAGAATTGCAGGAAAAGAAGGACCCACAAAAGCCCTTATGATACCAGTGCAAAAAATAACACCATAAATACCCCAGATAACAATGTTTTTTGGAGCATGTTTATAGTAAAAATAGTAGGAGAGGGCACATAGTATTATTGCACCCAACAGGTAAGCAACAACACCTTTCAATAGCAGGTTTTTCTTTTCGTTGGTATCAATTACATGGCCTGCATACAATGCAAGAGATATGGCAGGTACTACTTCTGCAAGGCCAATAAGGCCCATTGCCAAAGGATCGCCGGTTAACTCGTACAACCACCAACCTACCAGGGTGCCCAACATTCTAAGTGCCATGGTAAAACAAAACCTGCCTGTTAGTAATTTTCTATACTGCAAAATTTTTATAGCAGCAAAAGCATCGGTTTGTTGTAAAGCCTTTATCAAATGGTTTGATTATGGTAAAGTAAAATAATGCTGGCCTTCATCAAAATCTTTATTTAAAGCATCCAGCACTATTTGTAAATGTTTTTCATTGCCCAAAAAATCAGCATTGGTTACATCAATAAAAATGGTTTTAATGTTGTGCTGCTTAATATAACTGGTATAGGTTTGCTGTATATTAAAAAGATATTCGTCCGGTATAGCCTGTTCATACTCCCGTTGACGCTTCTTAATATTTTGCTGCAACTTTTGCACAGGCGCATGCAGGTAAATCACAATATCAGGATGCAGTAACTGTTGGTGAATAATATCAAACAGTTTTTGATACAGTCTAAATTCCTCGCTGGGTAAGTTTACCTTGGCAAACAGCAAACATTTGGTAAAGAGGTAGTCGCTGATGGTTACATTTTGAAAAATATCTTTCGTATGTAGCAGATCTTTCAATTGCTTATATCTTTCAGCCATAAAAAACAGTTCCAGTGGAAATGCGTACTGACCAGGATTCTCATAAAACTTTGCGAGAAACGGGTTTTCAGCAAATTCCTCCAATATCAAACGTGCATTTAGTTTTTTCGATATTAAATGCGCCAATGTAGTTTTTCCTGCCCCAATATTTCCTTCTATAGTTATAAAATGATGCTTCATCTGGTGATTAAGTATAGGGGCCAAACCTACGCAAAATGCTATTCTACGCAACGGATAAAAAATTGAAATGGATTTATTGTGGGCCAGGCATAGTTAAAGCTATGTAGCTTTTCTTGCCGCCTGCCTCGTCACACTTGCGGGGTAGCACTCGTGTACTGTTTTTTCGCTATTGAGCCAAATACGGGATCAATAATTTATTTTTTGGCAAGTTTAAATACCCTTGTTTTAAACTGCAATAGGTTATGAAAAGTTGACTAAAACAGTTTTAGGATTGAAGAATAAAATAGAGTTTTACTTAGTCTGCAACATCTGTTAATCCATCAGGTACACCATTTCAACTGAGCGGTTTAACCATCAATGGGTCTTTGCATTCACTCAATAACCCGGCAACAGTTTTATGTAAAACGGGATGCAGGTAATCAGGGGCTAATTCTGCCAAAGGTGTCAATGCAAAGCGCCTGTTTTGTATTTCTGGGTGTGGCACTGTCAGTTCAGAAGTTTTTATGACTGCATTGTTATAAAACAGTATATCGATGTCTATCAGTCTTGGTCCGTATTTAATTATTCTTTCGCGGCCCATGCTAACCTCAATGTCAAGCACCAGCTTTAAAATTTCAATTGGACTTAAAAACGAGTAAACATGTAAGACCTGGTTATAAAACGATTGTTGATCAGTTTTGCCCCAGGCATCGGTTTCGTAAATTTTAGACGCTGAAACTATTTTACCCACTTGTTGTTCAATAGCTTTACCGGCCTGTAAAAGGTTTTGTTGCCGGTTGCCCATATTGCCGCCTGTCAATAAAAATACATTGTTCATATATTGCACTGTCTCAAAAACAGTCAAATATCTTTTAATTGCACTTTAGAACCCAACTATTACATGAGAAGTTTCTTTAAAATATTCCTGGCTTCGTTTGTTGCGCTAGCAGTATTTACCCTAATAGCTTTCTTAATTTTCTTTGTTATTGTTGCCGGTATCACAACACCAGCAAAGCCCCAAATTGGCGATAAGGCAGTATTAACGATTGACCTGTCAAAACAATATAAAGAACAACGCCAGGATAATCCTTTGGGCGCATTGGTATCCAAAGAAGAAGATGTACCCTCTTTATACGAAGTGGTTAGCATGATCCGCTTTGCAAAATCAGACAGTTCAATCAAAGGCATTTATATAAAATGTAACACCAATGCCAACGGATATGCAGCCAGCCAGGAGATACGCAATGCCATTGCTGATTATAAAAAAATAGGAAAATTTGTTTATGCCTACGGCGAGGTAATTAGCCAGGGTGCGTACTATGTTGCAAGTGTAGCCGATAAAGTGTATTGTAATCCCAAGGGTATGGTAGAATGGAATGGTTTGTCTACCACATTAATCTTCTTTAAAGGCACATTGGAGAAGCTGCAAATTCAACCACAGATATTTTATGCCGGTAAGTTTAAAAGCGCCACCGAACCCTTTAGAGAGTATAAAATGACTGATGCCAACCGTTTGCAAACCTCCGTATACCTGGGCGATTTGTATGCTCAAATATTGTTGACTGCAGCACAACATGCTAAAAAGGATACGGCCACTTTACACCGGTTGGCCGATAATGGAAATATAAAAAATGCCAGCGATGCCTTGCAAAATGGATTGATAGATGGCGTTCGATATGATGATGAAGTGAGAAAGGAAATACTGGATCAACTTAAACTGGAAAGTACGGCTAAGATTAATATGGTATCGCTCGACAAATATTCGAAAGGTGTTGATTTTAAGAAAAGTGGCAGCAATAAAATTGCATTGATTGTGGCCGAGGGCGAAATCATTGATGGTAAAGGCAGAGGCGGACAGGTAGGCTCTGAGGATTTTTTAGAAATTATAAGAAAGGCCCGTTTGGATAAAACAATTAAGGCGATTGTCTTTAGGGTTAATTCTCCCGGTGGCAGTTCGTTAGCCAGCGAAGTGATTTTACGAGAATTGTTGCTTGCCAAAAAAGCCAAACCGGTTGTAGTAAGTTTTGGTGATGTAGCAGCTTCCGGTGGTTACTATATTGCATCGGGTGCTGACAGTATTTTTGCACAACCCAATACCATTACTGGTTCCATTGGTGTTTTTGCACTCATACCCAATATGCAGGGTTTTTTAAACAACAAACTGGGCATGACGTTCGACCGCGTTAAAACCGGTCCATTTGCAGATATGATTTCAATTGACCGGCCTTTATCTGCAGGTGAAAAAATGTTCATACAACAAGCTATTGACACCATTTACCACGACTTTAAAAGCAGGGTAGCCACCGGTCGTAAACTATCAATGGCTTTTGTTGACAGTATTGCCCAGGGTAGGGTTTGGACAGGCGAACGGGCAAAGCAAATTGGCTTGGTAGATAGGGTGGGTAACATACAGGATGCAGTGGATTGCGCCTTAAGAATGGCAAAAGTCACCGACTACAGAATTAAGGAGTACCCGGAGAAAAAGAGTTTGTTTGAAAGTCTTTTTTCCAGCTATAAAACCGAAATAAAGTCTAAATCAATAAAAGAAGAAATAGGTGTAGAGCAATATGATTTGTTGCAACGCCTAAAACAACTCCGTTCTATGTTTTATACTCCCCAGGCAAGAATGCCTTTCGGCGTATCGTTTAATTAGGGGTAAACTGCTTTTTAAACAATCTTTTGTCGAAAACAAATTTATCGGCTGTCAGTATTTCAATTTGCTTAAAATCTTTATGTAAAGGATTGAGCATGTAGTTTTTTTCCTG
>JAJAYD010000080.1 GCA_026786345.1 Chitinophagaceae bacterium | reverse complement strand
GTGATAACCATGATAAAACCATACATCCGGGTGCGCAGGAAATCTGTGACGGAAAAGACAATAATTGTAATGGACAAATTGATGAAGGTTTCAACAAAACATTTTATAGGGATACCGATGGTGACGGCTATGGTGGACCTTCTAAGATAACAACATGCAATCCTCCGGCAGGATACGTAGCGCAAGGGGGCGACTGTAATAACCATGATAAAACCATTTATCCGGGTGCGCAGGAAATCTGTGACGGAAAAGACAATAATTGTAATGGACAAATTGATGAAGGTTTCAACAAAACATTTTATAAGGATGCCGATGGTGACGGTTATGGTGGAAGTACTAAGCTGACAACATGCAACCTACCTGCTGGATATATAGCGCAAAGGGGTGATTGCAACGATAATGATAAAAGCATACATCCGGGTGCGCAGGAAATTTGTGACGGAAAAGACAATAATTGTAATGGACAAATTGATGAAGGAGTGAAGACAAATTTCTATCTGGATGCTGATGGTGATGGCTATGGTGACCCAGCAATGAGCATACAGGCATGTTCAGCGCCTGCAGGTTTTGTTACGAATTATACCGACTGCGATGACACTAAAGCATCTGTACATCCCGGAGCTACTGAAGTTTGTGATGGATTGGATAACAATTGTAATGGCCAGGTAGATGAAGGAGTAATAATTACCACCTATTATAAAGACGCAGACGGCGATGGCTATGGTGGAAGTACTAAGATTACAACATGCAATCCTCCCGCAGGATATGTAGTGCAAGGGGGCGACTGCAACGATGCCAACGCAGCCATATATCCCAGTGCTAAAGATATTTGCAATGGCCTGGATGATAACTGTGACGGGCAAATTGATGAAGGCTGTTTCAATATACCGTTTATCGTGGTAATACCTACTTCTGCATACGAATCACAAGGGGTTGCTAACGTTACTGTTCAATTATCAAAGAAAAGTACGCAAACGGTTAAAGTAGATTACAAAACGATGGATGGAACAATATTGGAGGGATCTGCCAAAAGTCAAGCCGACTATACTGCGAAAACCGGTACGCTTTCTATTCCTGCCGGTACACAATCAGGAACCATCAGTGTAGGTATAGCAAAAGATAATATAACTGAATTAATAGAAAACTTTACGGTAGTCCTAAGCAGCCCGGTAAATGCCTCCATTAGTGTTGGAACTGGTGTGGTAGCAATACTGGACGGAACAGCCCCCCAAAGTTCAACCACATTAGAATCAACCATGACCACGGAATTAAAACCATTAGTTGAAGAACAAAAGCTAAGTATGAAGGCAATGCCGAATCCAACAACCCACCAGTTTACATTGGTTACGCAAAGCGGCAGCAACCAGGCAATTGTTATAAGGGTTATTGATAATTACGGCAGGCTGGTGGAAATGAAAAACAAAGTAGCAGCTAACGGCACTTATACTATTGGCCAGAATTATAGGCCAGGTATTTATTATGTTGAAGCGTTGCAGGGAAACAAAAGAACTTCTGTAAAACTGGTGAAGCAATAGTCATAAAATAATCATTGAAGTTTTTGTAACGCCCTGCATTAAGTTACCTTTCAAATAGTCCCGATACCCTTGGAGTCGGGACTATTTTATAATTTTTTGCACTTGTGTATTCATAATCTGCCTTTACAGTTGGCGGGTATATAGATGCAAAGTTCCAACGAAGAAGTAATAGATATTTGTTTAGATAAGGGCAGCAATGGACCGGTTAAAGCGGGTTCGATTTCCGTACGCTCCACCAAAGACGGAAAGACAAAAACATTGTAACCTTTCTCAGATGAATTGCAAACGGTTCTTTCTTAAAATGCATAAGTTTATTAAGATTGTCAAGTGATGATTAGGCATCTACATGCTGCCATGACAGTATATAAAAATGTCATTTGCAGAAGTGATGAATAATGCCCCTTTACCTGTTCAGGGATTAAATAGAGGATATGATCCTGTTCAACTTATCATTCAATTTATTATCTCTATATGGTGCGGTGCAAGCAGGTATGAACATCTTGAAGTGACCCGTTTTGATGGTGTAATACAACAAATGTTTGGATGGAAATCAATGGCAGGTCACCGGGCTTTTGTGCGTTATTTTCAGAAGTTTTCTATGGAAGATAATGCAGTAGTTTTTAGTTATTTGTATAAATGGCTTTTCAACAACCTTGCCTTTGACAACTTCATTCTGGACCTGGATTCATCGGTAGTAACAAGATACGGTGAGCAACAAGGTGCTGCAACAGGTTATAACCCCAGAAAGCCAGGACGTAAGTCTCATCATCCTTTAATGGCATTTATTGCAGATGTAGAAATGGTAGCCAATTTTTGGTTACGCAGTGGAGATGCTCATACTGCCAATAACTTTAAAGCGTTCCCCGAGCAGACCTTATTAAACCTGCAAAACAAAACCATTGGTCTTCTTAGAGCAGACACCGGATTTTATGCAAAAAAGATTTTTGAGTTGCTTGAAAACCGCCACAGTCCCATATCCTACGTTATTGGCTGCCCCATGTACGTAACCATACAACGTACCATTCAAACCCAAAAGGTATGGATGCAAATTGATGATGGTATTGAGATAGCGCATACGGACTATCAATCACCGACATGGGATAAAACAAGACGATTGATAATGGTAAGACAGAAAGTATCCAGGCGTCCCAAAGCTGCAGGCAAGGTGTTGAGGCTATTTGAAGATGATGAAATAATAAATGGGTACCGCCACAGTTGCTATATCACTAACCTCACCTTACCCGCTGCAGAAATATGGAGGCTTTACAGAAACAGGGCGACTTGTGAAAACAGAATTAAGGAGTTGAAATATGACTATGCATTAGATAAGATTAATCAGCAAAGCTTTGATGCAACAGAGACAACATTAAACTTTATAATGATAGCCTTTAACCTGATGAATTTATTTAAACAGGTAGTGGTAAAAGATAAAATCAGACCCACTTTAAAAACGATCAGATATAGTTGCTTCGGCATCGGTTCTTACATAACAAAGAACGGCAGAGACAGAATACTTAAGATGTCTTTAAATATAAAACGACGAAGTTGGATTACTAAACTATGGGAAAATGCAGGAGGAATAGAACCTCCTTTTATCACCATAGTAAAAGAGTAAAACTAGTTTCTAATGAATATTCTGGGATTATATTTTCTAAGTCTCCGAGTACTAAAATTTAGTATTCCTTTCCAAGAACAAACAAAACATTACAGGAATTATCATTTTGCCCTTATTGTTGTTCCCCACAGCACCGCCGTTGCCGTGTCTTCCAATGAACGGTAATAGTAATGACGTACAACTGTAGCGTGAGGCATAAACGAGCAATGAGTCGACTACGCACACGTTGTCGGCAACAACGCCGATGACGGCATCCGCGCATGCTATTTTATTCACACGAAACGCATCACCCTTCGTAATGAGATAGGCAGTCAGAAGAGGTATCAACATATTCATAAAATCTGAACGACGAATACTTATACGCTTCCGGAAATCGGCAAAGGTTCTAAAGAGCTTGGGTAGGGTTATTGTGCATATATGCACGCTTCTGCATAAATACCTGTCTGCTCCATAAATCTATGCTTAAAGGGTTTCGTTCCCAAAACTGGCATTCACGGTCCGAAGCATTCACCTTATAATTTTCTAAGAATGTGTTGCCCGTATCTAATAGTCACAGACCAGGCCAACCTGATTAATTTTTCTTTTGAATTCGAGGAAGCAGAACCTGTTTCTACAAATTATTTCAAATTATTTCAAAAGTTTTACCTTCAAAACAATTCAGCCTTCAGCTCCGAAATCATTAACAACATTTTGCAAACCAGCGAATCCATTGCAGATGCTTACCGCGGGAAAAATAAAAAAGAAAAAGAGGTGCTGGATAGGGTAATTAATTTGTTTGAAAAGTAAAACCAATGCCTTCATTAATTTTATTCATCGCCGGGTTTTTAGCCTGTTCCGCACTGATTATTTTCAGCGG
>JAJAYD010000079.1 GCA_026786345.1 Chitinophagaceae bacterium | reverse complement strand
TTTGCCGATGCAAAGGCTTATAAATTATTGAAAGGTTACAACCATTTAACTCTTGCGAAACCTTCAGATTTTGGACGGGAGTTTCTTAGCTTAAAGTGCGCCATTAAAGTTGTAAAAAATATTGATGAAGCTTTGTCCCATATCAGGCAATACTCTACCAAACATTCCGAAGCTATTGTTTCAAAAAATAAGAAACAGTGCAACCGGTTTTTACAAGAGGTAGATGCTGCGGCTGTGTATTCAAATGCAAGTACCAGGTTTACCGATGGAGAAGTTTTTGGGCTGGGGGCAGAAATTGGCATTAGTACCCAAAAGCTACATGCACGTGGTCCTTTTGCACTCGAAAAACTAGTAACCGAAAAATGGATTGTCAAAGGCGATGGTCAAATTAGAATTTAAAGCTGGTGACATTTGGCGTACTGTTAAAGGTTTATTGCTACAACGAAATGCAATACATTAGTAGGCGACTTTCTTTTTGCACGTTTTAAAATACCAAGGTAATAATGGATGGAGTTATCAATTGCGTTGCCTACAGCAAAGGCATTAGGGTTGCCAATATTGAAATTGAAGAAATCAATAAAATGTTGAAGCAACGCGACAAATTTGTATGGGTGGGACTGAATGAGCCTGATACGGATCTTTTAAAAAAGATTCAAGACGAATTTGATTTGCATGATCTTGCCATTGAAGATGCTCATAATGCACACCAAAGGCCCAAACTGGAAACTTATGGCGATACCATCTTCCTGGTATTACGTACCGCCCAAATAAATGCAACAACACACCATATAGATTTTGGCGAAACACATTTCTTCCTCGGTCACAACTTCATTGTTAATGTAAGGCACGGCTCCTCGTTATCGTACAAAGATGTAAGGGCCCGTTGCGAGGCTACACCCGAATTGTTAAGCAAGGGGCCGGCCTTTGCTTTATACGCAATTATGGATTCGATTGTTGACCAGTATTTTCCTGTAATCGAAGCGCTGGAGCAAGACCTTGATGAGGTAGAACACGAAATTTTTGGCAACAAACCCACTCGTGGTACCACCCAAAAAATTTATGAATTAAAACGGGAGTTACTTGAAGTAAAAAGAGTGATCACTCCTTTAATTGACATCTGTAACCGCCTGATGCGTTTTGACATTAAACTGGTGCCCGACGATACCCGCCCTTATTTCAGAGACGTGTACGATCACGCCATACGCATAAACGAAATGCTGGAAACAACCCGGGACCTGGTTACTGCTGCATTGGAAGCTAATTTTTCGCTTACCTCTATTTCGCAAAGCGAAGTATCTAAAAAGTTTGCCGGCTGGGCGGCCATCATTGGCGTTCCTACTATGATTGCTGGTGTCTACGGAATGAACTTTGAAACCATGCCCGAGCTTCACTGGACGTATGCTTACCCGGTAGTATTATTTGTTACTTTTTCGCTCTGCGTAATCCTTTACATTTTCTTCAGGCGGTCGGGTTGGTTGTAGTTTAAAAGTTGTAGTTTTTTTTTCTCTTATTAACCTTCAGGTATGCCCTTATCTTCGTTTTTTTTGCCCCATAAAAATTGCCCTGGAAAATGCTATGCAAGGTTTACTTGGAATGGTCTTTGAATGCTAAACATAAACATTTCTTTCACCCATGAAGTTTCCTGCATTACTTAAAGTGTTGAGCATTTCAACGGTTATGCTTTGGGCAGGTTGTGCCGAAAAGAAAGCAAAGCAACGCGAATTTTACTACTACCCCGATATGAACCTTTACTTTGATGTAGCAAAAAATAATTTTATTTATTCGTTGGATGGGGGACAAATTTGGGATACAATTGATGGAAGGTCAAACAACATTCCAACCTCTTTAGGCGATAAAATTTTTATCAGTTACAATAACGACAGCGTGTGGAAAGACAATAAAATTCACCGCGAAAAATATGGAGGTTATATCTACAATGTGATTGATGATGATAGCACCGATACAGCAGGTGCCACCATGGTAACCGAAAAAGAGATCGTTAAAAAGAAACCAGTCACTGATAAAAAAGCTGAAGAAAAAATTAAGGAACGAAAAGGTCTTGGTAAATTGTTGAATAAGATTTTTGGGAAAAAGAAAGATAAAGAAACCAAAAGTGAATAGCCTGTAAATGAAAAATGATTTATAAATAGTTTAAACATGAAAGCGAAGCCGTCCATTTGGCAGCGAATGGGTTTGCACGACTGGTTTTTAAAGAAGGAGCCGGAACTGCAAACTGCGGAAGTAAACAACCTTACTCCTGATGATGTGTACAAGTACATCCGGGAAAAATTTTACGATTCTATTAGCCAATTGTCTTTTGCCAACCGCGTAGTATTTTATCATGAGTATATTATTTGTTTCAACCCTGAAGACTATGGCCATTTCATGGATAATAAAAAGGGCATTTTTGGACTCATTATTCAGGAGTCGGTAAAACAGTTTTACGAAGTATTACGGGAATATAGAAAACAGGGAAAAACGGTGGAACCCAGCAGTAACAAATGGGTTTTCCGGTTTGTGTCACATCCTGATTATAAGCGGGGCGACAAAAGTTTTATTGGTAAATTACTCCCCGGCAAGCCGCAACGAAAAGAGAAAGAAGAAAACCTGCGGGTAACCTTCATACCGCGTCAAACAGGTATAGCCGAAACGTTTGATATCAATCCCGACCTTTTAAATGCCTTTACTTTTTATAGTGAAGGCTATTACGAAATTCTCTACCAGGAAAACCTTGTTTATAAAGAAGGTTCACTCGAGACAAATGACCAGAGTACACTGGCAAGGTTCGAAACGATCATTCCGGATAAAGAATACAGCGGTAAGAAAATTGAATACCTGATGAAGAATGAGGAAATAGTGGTCTCGGGTAAAGATGAAAGCAGGGAGGGTCCGGAAGTTTTTAAAATACCCAGCGATTGGGTTAATTCACCGCATCTACGCATCCGGTACAACAAACCAACCGGTAAATTTTATGTGGCATCGTTTGGCGAAAAGACCATATTGAATGAGCACGAGATTAGTGGCGGAGCAGAAGATAAACCACATTGGGTGGAGCTGCCTGTAAATTCTAAAATGGTGTTGAATGGCATTGTAGGTATTAATTTTTTTAAGCCTAACGTATGAAAGAAATACTGTCAATAAGCTTGTTAATCATTTGTGTGCTGATGTTGCTGGCCAACTTTCGGGACATAAAAAACACACATCAAAATAATGGCTGAAAACTATTTTGGTATTACAGATACCGGTAAAGTACGGGTCAATAATGAGGATACATTTATTGCCGAAACGCTGTCCAGGAAAAAACTGGTGGTGGCATGTGTAATTGATGGTGTAGGTGGCTATTCGGGTGGCGAAGTAGCCTCGGACCTGGCCCGGCAGGCAATACTTGATCACCTTAAAATTGAAACTGCTGATTGCCTGTCACTGGTAAAAGATGCCTTTATTGCTGCTAACAATGTGGTGTTTAAAGAACGGCATCTCAGCAACCAAAATAGCGAGATGGCTTGTGTGGCTACCCTTGCGCTGGTTGATATAGAAAGCAACAAATTTTATTATGCTCATGTTGGCGACACCCGCTTATACCTCTACCGCGATAATACCCTTGTAAAAATTTCTCACGATCATTCGTTTGTTGGTTTTTTAGAAGATAGTGGCCGGTTAAACGAAGCAGAAGCCATGAACCATGCAAAGCGCAACGAGATAAACAAAGCGCTTGGTTTTAGCAATACCCTGCAGGATAGTGATTATATTGAAACAGGTGAATCTCCGTTTTTACCCAACGATATGTTGCTGCTCTGCAGCGATGGCCTTTCTGATTTGATGAACCGCGAAGCGATGGTTTCTATTTTGAAATCAAATGATGTTTTAAGTAAAAAAGGTGCCCTGCTTATTGATGGTGCAAATGCAGCCGGTGGTAAAGACAACATAACGGTGGTGCTGGTTAAAAACGATAAGACGGTTGCAAAGCATACGGCCACAAAGCCAGCCGCGGTTTCTGAAAAGGCTATAGCTACAGAACCGAAAGACCCTATTCAAACTATATATAAATCACCGGAGGCAGACCGGCCAATTCTTCAAAAAAAAAGAAGTAGTGCGGTGCCGGTATTGACTTTTTTATGGGTTTTATTACTCGGTGCTTTTATCTGGTTGTTCGTTCAGTATTATCAAAATAAAAATAAAGCTGCTAACCTGCCCGAGGCTGTAGTGAATACAAGTATAAAGAAAAGCGACAGGGAAATTCAACTGCTTCAAAGCATTGGCAGCAATAAAGCAAACGAAGTTTTTATTGTGAACGCTGCAACAGATCAACCCATCGTCATCAGCGATTCAATATTGTTACAACAGGACACCCTGCACA
>JAJAYD010000078.1 GCA_026786345.1 Chitinophagaceae bacterium | reverse complement strand
GTCAATGGTTAATAGGCAATGGTCCATGGTTGATAGAGAATGGTGAATGGTCAATAGTCAATGGTCAATAGTCAATGGTCAATGGTCAACGGTCAAAAGTCAATAGTCAATAGTCAATGGACAATGGTTGATAGAGAATGGTCAATGGTCAATAGTCAATAGTCAATAGTCAATGGTGAAGAATGAATAATCAATTTTTCAGTTCCTTCTTTCTTCCACCCTCCACCATTTACCCTTAACCCTTTGCCTACTGCTTTCAGCATGCAGCCTTAAAACGGCAATCCAATACCCAGTTGAAAAGCATAGTTGTTTCGTTTCAATAGTTTTCCGTCTGCGCCTTCAATTTCAAACTCTTTATTGCGCCATTCAAAATCGCGGATGTTTATCCAGCCATAGTTTTTTATACGGGCAGGATCTTTAACCTTAAAGGCAAAGTCGAACCGGATAAGAAAATAATTAAAATCTAAACGAAGACCTGAGCCAACTCCAATGGCAATATCCCGGGCAAAGCGGTTCCAGGTAAGTGTACTGTTGGCATTGGTAAAATTGTTTTTCAGGTTCCAGATGTTGCCAATGTCGGCAAAAATGGCGCTGCCTATTTTAACCGAGCTTATTGTTGCAATGGGAAAACGGAATTCAATGTTTGTTTCTAATTGTATATCTCCATAGCGGTCTTTAAAACTGGTTGAAGTATCGCTCAACAACGAAGAGCCGAGGCCCAGTTGCCTCAAAGGCCAGGCACGCATGCTGTTTGGTCCGCCTGCAACAAACTGTTTAAAAAAGGGCAGGGACTGGCCAATCTTTGGGTCGTCACTATAGTTGTAGCCAATGCCTCCAAAAAAACGATAGGCAAGGGCTGTCTTTTTAAAACTTCGTAATTGTCTGAACTCGCCTTCAGTTTTTATATACCGGTAAATCTTATCGTTCAACCCTTTTAAAAAGCCCAACAGGCCCCCGGCTTCCTCAACCGATATACGAACATAGTTACTTACGTTTGGTTTTTTTCCAGCGAAGGTGGTATTAAACGTTAGGGTTTGGCTTACTACATAACCTGTGTTAAAGGCTGTACGTAAAAATGGATTTTTAATAAATGCGCTATCGAGGCCGGGTAGTACGTCCAGCGAATTCAATTCAACATTAAGCGGTTTGTATAACCAAATGTTATTCTTTTTTTTCCATTCGTAACCATACGATCCCACCAAAGACCTAAGTCTAAAAAAATTACGACGCTCTGTATATGCAGCAGAAAAATTAACTACCGTTTTATAGGCATCCAGCCTATTCATTCTTTTGAATTGCCAGGGTGCCAATAAGCGGGGAATACTGAGTGTATGCGAAATACTCGATTGAAATGTTTGCAAAGGCGCATTGTTAGCAAGCGAAAGCTCTATTCCATTTCTTATAATGGAACTTGATTGTATGGCTTCCTTCCAAACATTGCGGTTACGTAACGTAATGTTATTAGCTATACCCAACAGGTTACCGTTTAATATAGTTCCGCTGTTGCGGCTTACCTCAAGGTCGGTACTGATAGAATATTTTTGAGCCGGTGTTAGAAAGAGATGAAAGTTGAGCATGTTAACAGAATCAACTTTTACCTGTGGAGCATTTAGCGAATCCCCTGGTATAATTGTTTGCATGGTATCGGTCATTTCACGGGTTCTGATATCAACCTGGTTCCAGGTACCCAATTGGCTAAGTGCATTAACGGTTTTAAAATATCGCTCTTCGTTATAGAGAGATCCCTTTTGCAAATAGGTGTGCTCGTCCAATGGTCTGAAGTGTATAAATGAGGTGTTTTGCTTACTGGTTTTATTACTCTTTGAATAAACAATATTAAAGTCCATTTGCATCAGCGAATCTGGAATATCGTTTATTCTGGCCTCGGGGTAATAAAACACATTGCCTACATAGTATTTCAAAAAGGTTTCAGTGGTATCCCGTTCCCTGATCACTACGTCGACAGTAGGGTTTAACCGCCTGCGCTCGGTGGCTTCTGCAATCTGCCGGGCTTGTTCAAATGGATCCAGTGTTATTTCAAGCAATGAAATATCTGTGGTGTCTACTACAGCCAAAAGGTCTTCACGGTTCAGTTTATAGTAGCCGTTTCTTCTAAACAATGTTACCAATTTGTCCAGCTCCGTAGCTATAGTTTGTTTTGAGTACTGCCTGCCTTTTTTTAGTTGAAATTCCTTTTCGTTTCCCATCACAATTTTTTGCAGGTCCGGGCTTTTAAAATCAAATGCCAGCGAATCGATGGTGAGGTTTTTTCCAAGCTGCACATTCATTAAGACAGTGGTGCGAAACTGGGTTTTGACGGTATCAATGTGTATGCTGTCATTTAAAACAACATTGTAGTATCCTTGCGAGTTAAGAAAGCTACGCATGAATGTAATGGAAGAATTGATGGCAGTACTATCAAAAAGATTGGGGTTTCGTATTACAGTTCTAACCCCAAACTGACTGATCATTCTTACCTTCAAACTGTCATCCCAATAATTTTGAAGTTCCAGTTCAAGCCGCTTTTTTTCATCTTTCGAAATACTGCCAACAACGTTTATGAGGTTTTTAAAAACGAAAGGTTTGTTTTGAGGATACTGCTTCACAACCGTGCAGGATGCCAGTAATATCAGCGCCATGCAGATGGAGAAAAGAGAGATATTTGCAGGCTTATTCTGTTGAAACATAAATGAAATGCTGAGTAAAAACGAAGTCAAATATATTCAATCTTTATGCCACAAAAGACAACGCAACGCTGACGAAGTGTTTGTGGCAGAAGGGCCAAAACTGGTGCAGGAACTGCTTTTGGCCAAAGTAGACATCGTGCAGATATATGGTATGAAACACTGGATTGAGATGCAGCAAACGCCTTCAATTAATGTTACAGAAATTACCGAAACAGAGTTGGAAAAGATAAGCCAGTTGCAAACACCCAACCAGGTTGTACTTATAGCCAGGCAACAATTGCCTGCTAATGAACCTGAAATAAAAAACCAATGTATACTGGCATTAGATGGTATACAAGACCCCGGCAACCTTGGTACCATTTTACGGATAGCGGATTGGTTTGGAATTAAGCAAGTGGTTTGCAGTTTGGATTGTGTGGATTTTTACAATTCGAAAGTGGTTCAATCAACCATGGGCAGTATATCCAGGGTGGCCTGCTGGTATAAGAACCTGCACAAATGGCTGGCGGGTATTGAAGTGCCCGTTTACGGCGCCTTGCTCAATGGTAAAAATGTATATAATGTTGAAAAAATAAAGGAAGGAGTATTAGTAATTGGCAACGAAGCAAAGGGAATAAGAAGTGACATATTACCTTTTATAACTTACCCCGTTACGATACCCAAAAACGGCGGGGCAGAGTCTTTGAATGCTGCCATTGCTACAGGTATTATTTTATCTCACCTGGTGAGGGAAAATAGTCAGTAGTTATTGGTCGGTAGTCATAGGTCATTATTCATTAGTCATTGGTCAGTAGAAAGAAGTCAGGAGATAGGAGATAGAAGTAAGCAATCAGGTGATAAAAGTTAGGAACGACAACAAGTACTGCCAGGCGTTCAATCGTAAAACAAACCAACTCCCCAACTCATAATTCATAACCCATAATTCACAACTCTCAACACACCGCAACTCACAATTTAACCTGCTGGCCACTCGAGGCTGATTTATAAATTGCCTCAACTATTCTTATATCTCTTAGTCCTTCTTCGCCGGGTACCTGCATGGGTTTTGCCTGCATAATACTTAAGGCATCGTCGTCCATTTGTTTAGCCTGCTGCCAGGGTACCTGGTAAGCAAAATTAATGTCGCCCAACGGACTGTTGCCTTTAGCCCCTGTATAAGACTGGTAAGGCGATAATTTAATCAGGCCTTTTTCGCAGTTGATATCAAGCATATTGATATTCTCACCAAAACTCGTTTTGATATCTGCCAAGACTCCATTATTAAATTCAAGGGTTGCAATGGTAGTTTCATCAAGGCCATTCTTATAAATTTCGGGTCGGGTGGTAGAGGTTGTGGCCGAAACAATGGATATGGGTTCCATGCCCGTACCCAATCTTGCGCCTTGTATGGCATACACACCCATATCGTACAATACCCCGCCACCCATTGCTTTGTTTTGTTTCCAATGATTGGTTCTGCCTTCTACATAGCCAGCTTCGCACCTTACCTTTTTTACATTACCTAATAATTTGTTTTGAATAATTCGCCTGTATTCCTGTGTGTTGGGTTCGTGCTGTAACCTGTACCCAATGGCTAACTTCTTTTTATTTTTATTACAGGCATCTATCATATCCTGGCATTCCTGTGCAGTAATGGCCATAGGTTTTTCGCACCAGACATGTTTGCCTGCGTTGGCTGCTTTTATTACGTATTCTTTATGCATGGATGGAGGCAGCACAATGTATACCACATCAATATCGTCGTTATCGGCAATCTGGTGAAAGTTCTGGTAATTATAAATGTTCTTATCGGCAAGGTTATATTTCTGCTTCCAGGCTTCGGCCTTGGTAGGGGTGCCCGTAACGATGCCTGCCAGGTAACAATTTTTTGTTTGTTGCAAGGCGGGTGCCAGTAAATCGGTACTATAATAACCAAGGCCTACGAGGGCTATCCCCAGCTTATCTTTCTTAAACCCCTTGTTAGCGCAGGCTATAAGAGGCGATAAAAAAAGGGAGCTTCCTCCTATGGCGAGTACTTTGGTAAATGCTCTCCTGGTATAAACGCCTGAAGTTTCAGCGACATGGAGGCTTTTATCTGTGGCAGGGTCGTTAGTAGTTTTCATTGAACGATTGTTTAAATGAACTGATGATACCGTGGGATATAATTTAAATTTCAACCAAAAATTACGGAAGATTCTTTACCCAAAAAAAGCATTTTAAAACTTTACAGTACAATAATTTTGATTTGAAGCTTTACAGTTGATTGAAAGCTGGCTAAATGTAATTTGACACTTAAATTTTGAAACTGAAGATGCCCTATTTACTTTAGACAAAGTGATTGCGACCCTTCGGCAAGCTCAGGGTAAACCGCCACGCCGCTATGAAACTTGCCAGTGAACCAAACCCTTCGACAAGCTCAGGGTAAACTATGGCAAGGATGAAGCTATGAAAAACTCCTGCTGGTATTATAAAACATCTTTTTACTTCCAAGCTACAAAGGCCATTACGCAAATGCTACTATCTAAACTGAATTGCCTTTACCGGTTGTATACTTCTTACTATTAACGTTGGAATAATGAGCGATAAAAAACAAACAATGATTGTTGCCACACAAATGGCCAACACCTGCCACCATATAATAAATACCGGCGCTTCTGAAACGTAGTAAGCAGTTTCATCTAACTTAATAAAACCGGTTTGCTGTTGTAACATACACAGGCCCACACCAATTAGTAAACCACTGCCCACACCAATAATGGTTATGTAAGAGGCATGGTATAAAAATACTTTTTGAATGGTCCAGTTGCTGCTGCCGATTGCTTTTAAAATACCTACCATGCGGGTTCGTTCCAATACCAAAATCAACAGGCAGGTCACCAGGTTTATGATTGCAATAATCGACATTACAATAAATATTACATCGCGGTTTACATCCTGTATGTTTAGCCAGTCGAATATGTTGGGGTACACCTCGCGTACGGTACGACTGATCCATTTCTCCGGTAAGATAGCCGTGAAGTAAATTTTTTCATTTACCGAATCCATCATTTTGTAATCGTCTAAAAAAATCTCGTACCCGCCGATCTGGTTGGGCGACCAGTTGTTTAAACGGTTGATAAGCCGAAGGTCGCCTATGGCAAAAAGTTTATCGTATTCTTCTATACCGGTTTTGTAAATGCCTGCAACCGTCAATCTTCTAAAATTACTTTTGCCTCCTGCCGCATCTATAAAATAAATCTTGACGGTATCATTTACTTTGATGTGCATTTGTTGTGCTATGGGTTGGGAGAGCACAATCTCTTTACTGTATAAGGTATCCTGAAATTTTAGCCATCGACCCTCCTGTAAAAAATTTTGCAGGTGCTGAAAGTTGTATTCCTTTTCTACCCCTTTAAATAAAATGCCTTCTATGTTAACGCCAGATTGTAACACGGCGCTTTTTGTAGCAAAAGACTGAATGGTTTTTATATGAGGAAACTTTCGTAACCTGTCTACCACCTGTTGGTCTTTATCCAGTGGCGTTTCTTCGGCCACGAGGGCTTTGTTTGGCTCGTAGCGCTGAATACGCAGGTGCCCCCAAAAGCTAAATACCTTTTGGCTAACTGTTTGTTGAAATCCATTTACAAAAGCAAGGGTAATAATCATAGCTGCAACACTCAAGGTGGTGGCAGCAATAGCAAGCCGAATTATAAAACGTGAAAAGGACTTTTGCGAATTAAAAGCTATTCTTCGTGCAATGACTGCTGCTACATTCAAACGGCATGGTTTTAGATATTTTCAAAACTACACTGACCAATTCAATACAACAAAACCAATTAGTGTCGCCCGTTTGTTGTACGTTTAATTTCATAAAAATTATAAATGAGTAAATGGACGATAGCCTTGCTGGGTTTGATTTTGAGTGTTGGCTCGTATGCGCAGGGCAATGTTGATGTAACAAAAATGCCAAACATAAGTGGTATTAAAGTTTTTATGCGTGGCGATCAAATGGCCTATCCGTTAATAACCCTAAATTCTGCAGACCAGTTTGAGTTGCATTTTGATGATTTGGATGGAAGGGTCAAAAATTTTTATGCTGGTTTTGAATTGTGTAATGCCGATTGGACCCCGGCCAATCTCAGTACTTTTGATTATTTAAAAGGGTTCTCCAATGTAAGGCTCAACCAATACCGCGTATCTTCTATTGCCTTTACAAGGTATGTGCATTACCAGGCAATGTTACCCGACCGTAATTCAACGCCAACCAAAAGCGGCAATTATCTTTTAAAAGTTTACCTCGATGGCGATACCAGCAAACTGGCATTTACCCGCAGGGTGCTTGTTGTAGAAAGACTGAGTGATGTGGCCGCCCAGATTTTGCAACCCTTCAACTCTGAGCTGTTCAGAACGCATCAGAAAGTACAATTTTCCGTAAGTAAATCGCAAATGAATATTGTTAATCCTCAACAACAGATTAAAGCGGTCATCTTACAAAATAACCGATGGGATAATGCCATTACCGGGTTGAAACCCACTTTTATAAGGGGTAATATGCTTGAGTTTAACACAGAAAACGAGGCCGTTTTTCCGGCGGGAAAAGAGTTCAGGTGGGTGGACCTTCGCAGTTTCAGGTTTAGGGGAAACCATGTGGCCAAAACCGAATACGACCGAAACAACACTGAAATTTTTGTGGAGCCCGATGCAGAACGGAGTAACCAGCGCTATATAAATTTTAAGGATTTTAATGGCCATTATTATATTGCTTCAACCGATACTGATAACCCCTGGTGGCAGGGCGACTATGGCAGGGTGCATTTTACATTTGTGCCCACAAATAATCAGCCTTATGTAAACAAAAGAGTGTACCTGGTTGGAGAAATGAATATGTACAACACCAACGATACTTCGGCCATGCCTTATAACGCTGAGCTGGGTGTTTACGAAAAGACGGTTTTTTTAAAGCAAGGGTATTACAGCTACACCTACGTAACAAAAGAAGCCGGCAATCGCAAAGCCCCGGTGTCGGCCGAACAAACTGATGGTAATTTTTGGGAAACCGAGAATGATTACACTATTTTAATTTACTACCGGTCCCTTGCAGGCAGGCATGACGAATTGGTGGGTACTGCCTCTATTAACTCGTTAAACAGCCGGCGAATTGGATTTTAACAAAGTGGCAACCAGATTTCTAATGCAACCATCGACATTGGTTTTATAATTGCTTTACATAGAGCCATGAAAAAATTTTTTACTATTTTTTTTACGGTATTTCTTCTATGCCTCACTTTTGCAGGCAAGGCTCAAAAAATAGATAGCATTTATTTTAACCTGTACACCGACAGCCTGAAAAAAGGTGTTCACAATTACATAAATGTCGTAGGCAAATTATCAAATGGTAGCTACCTGCCGCTGATGAACGAAGATTTAGTCTTTAAAAGTTCGGCAGGAAAATGGCAAGGTACCAGCCTGATAATAGACTCTTCGTATACCAAAGAATCAGTGATTGTTTATGCTACCCTTAAAGCACAACCAACTATAACAAAGTCCGTTATCATTTACATGAAGAAGAATTTAACCGAGCCTCCCTTACCTACAGAAAAAGAAATAATGGAGGGCTGGAAAAAGGGTAAAAAGAAAAGCTAATATTTACTATTCGCATAGACTCCCTTGCAAATTCCTGAACCTTTATTTTTAATGATGATTGCTCGTTTATCAACAACTGGTAATCTATTTGGGAAGGTAAAGCTGAATAGGTTGGCGGGGTAGGGGCAAAAAAAAATGGCAAGTTACTTACATCGCACCGCTACAACCATTTACCCTTGCTGCATTCCTGCCCTGGGGGAGTTCAATAGGAGCTGGTCGTATAAGACTTGCCGGTGCAAACATATAGGAATAAGCCTTACCAAACAAACCTCTCTTAAGTTTTTTGATGATTAGTAAAATCTCATTCCGGCAAAGCAGTGGCCCTTTTAATCATTGAAAAAAAATTAGTCCCGGCACATGCCCAAAAAACATCCTTTTCGATTTTGGGCAAAGGGATCTGATGTTTTGGTCAGAAAACCACTGGTCTTTACATCACCGGCTCAATAGTCATTAATCTTTTTACAACATTTTCCCGTTAAGTATCTAATGTAAACCCAATGGTGGTACCCACATCCAGCTTACTGCGTACGTGTATGGTTTGGCCGTGAGCCTCAATTATATGTTTGCAGATTGCCAATCCTATTCCTGTACCGCCGACTGACCTGCTTCGCCCCCGGTCGGTTCTATAAAACCGTTCAAAAATGCGGGGCAGGTGTTCTTCTCCTATACCAATGCCATCATCGCTTATTTCAATCAAAACATGCTTTCCATCAGTGTTGTAAATACTTGCTACAATGTTTCCGTCGCGTTTGCCATATTTAATGGCATTGCTCACCAGGTTTATAATTACCTGCCTTATTTTTTCTTTATCAGCAATAACGTTTATGGGTTGTTCGCAACCTTTTTTTATAGTGCACTTTATGTTTGGTTCTGCTGTTTTTATGGAGAGGGAATCATAAACCTCCCTAATCAGATCCTGAATTACAAAAGAAGTTTTGTTTAGTGGTTGCTCCCCGCTTTCCAGGCGGGTTATTTCATCAAGGTCGTTTACCATAGCCACCAGCCGGTCAACGTTCTTAGCTGTATTTTTTAAAAATTTTATGTTTACTTCCGGGTTGCTGAGCGCACCTTCCAATAAAGTATCTACGTAGCCTTGTATAGCAAAAATGGGGGTCTTAAATTCATGGGAAAGGTTTTGAAGAAACTCTTTTCGATATGCTTCATTTTTCTTCAGCAATTCAATTTCTTCCTGTCTTTGTCCAGCCCAGTTTTCAACATCTATTCTCACTTCATCAAGGCTTTTTTTTGGCAAAATATACTTGTAATAAGTCTCTTCTCTTTTTGTGGCTTTAGTTTGATAAATAAACTTATAAATGAGCTTGATCTTTCTGAAAATGAAGCGCTCCATAGTAAACTGGATGAGGAAATGACAGCCAAAAAGCACAACAACAAACAAAATAAAAGTGATAAACCAATCGGGATGCAGAAAGTAATAGCCAGCACTTATGGGTATCGAAATTAACAAAGCCGTTATAAATGAAAGCTTTTGCGGAGAAACATTTTTTGTGATGAGCATACGTAACAAAGCTAAAAATAAGTACCTGCATTACGTGTCATCTCAAAAAATTGAATAAAACGCATCTCCGAAAACTGGTGTATAGTCAAGGCTACACTCATTTTGCACGAACTGGAAGTTCATTAAAAAAATAAGGTTCTTCGGTAAACTTAGTCGATTTCAGTTTTTTTGGCTTTTTAACCTTAGTAGAAAATTCCTTTTTTTACGGAAGCCCTGTCTACAGGCGCAGCCAGGCAGGCTTACTACCTTATCATGATTGGCTTACCTACAATAGGTAATAAGGTTACATTTCTATTTCATAGCTTTTTTACTAAGGTTAAACAGTCGGTTTTGGGGAATGTAAAAATCGTATTCCACTAAGTTTAACGAAGAGCCTAAAATAAAACGGGAGACGATTTTTTTGTGATGTTATAACTCAAACTTATAGCCAACGCCTTTTACAGTAGTAATACAATCAATACCCAGCTTTTGCCTTATTTTTCTTATATGAACATCTATAGTGCGGTCGCCTACAATTACCTCTGAGCCCCACACCTGGTTTAATATTTCGTTTCTTAAAAAAACTCTGCCCGGCTTTGACGCTAAAAGATACAATAGCTCAAATTCTTTTTTGGCCAACACAAAGTCTTTATCATCAATGGTTACCATAAACCTTACAGGGTCAATAGTTACATTTTCGATCTTAACCACCTTACCGTTTTCTTTCTGCAGCCTTCTAAAAATGGCGTTAACCCTGCTTACCAACACTTTAGGGCTTATGGGTTTATTTATATAATCATCGGCCCCTAACTCCAGGCCTTTTACCTGCGAGGCTTCGTCGCTTAAAGCGGTTAAAAAAATAATCAGTGTATCGTTAAAGACTGGCTGTGAGCGTAGTATTTCGCAAACTTCAATGCCCGTTTTTTTAGGCATCATTATATCTAAAATAAGCAGGTCGGGTTTTACCTGGGCTGCTTTATCAATAGCCTCTAAACCATCTTTGGCTGTAAAAATTTCATACCCTTCCCTAAGAAGGTTATAGCTGATTATTTCAAGTATATCCTGTTCATCGTCGGCAATTAAAACTTTTTTCTTCGCTGGTTCCATTAACAATTTATTTACACAAAAATAATTTCATACATCGCCTGTTTTCCAAATAAGTGATTATAAAATTGTTAACTAAAACTAAGAAGCTGTCTAAATTTAATTTGAAACTTTGATTTTGAAACTGAAGATGCCATAGTAACTACAGATGAAGTGCTCCGCCACAGCGGAGTATGAAGCTATGGAAAACTGCTGTTGGTATTACAAAACATCATTTTTAGACAGCTTCTAAGGCGATCAGTTTACCGAAGGTAATCTTAACAGCTTTGTTGTAATAGATCATCATATTTTGGTAGTATTTTTGCACAAGACTTTTTTACATGATCAGATTTTATTTAGCTGTTACAGCCCTTTTTGTTTCGTCTTCGGTAATATGCCAACAAGTACCCATTCCGTTAATGCGTCAAATTTTTCACGACCGTATTGATCAAACCCAACAATCAATCGATGCATCGGACCGTAAAACAGATGGAGCTTTTACCTGGGGAATTGATGAGGAGGTTAACCAACAATTAACGTATAGTCTTTTTAAACAAGTGGATGAACTGCAAATAAAAATAGAAGCAGATTCGCAGTTAGATATCAATAGTAAAATAAAGTTTCTCCGTGGACTGAATGAAATTCTTGCTTCGTTCGATAACTCATTTCGTTATAAAGGTTTAAAAGCCATTGAGTTGCCCAATCTTGTAAATGCTTACAGTGAAGCAATAGAATTTGATAAGCAGGGAGCATCCATTGTTTCGGTCATTGACAATTATGAGATAGAGGTAGGGGAGATCATTTCAAAATCGTACCCGTTTCAAAATAGCCCTAACAAAAACGAAATATATAAATTATTAGTCTTAAAAGCCTGTAGACGAGACCCGGACAGGATACTTCCCATTTTAACTTCTAACCCCAATATTTCTTTTGCCGACAGCCTGATAAAATTGGTTGCATATAATAACCAGGAAGATCTTTATACCTATGCCCAATCAACCAACACTCCATTGGGAAGAAGAATACAAAATTTAAATGATCCGTTGGTAAAAATGATTAGCAAGCTTGCCCTTATTAATGAAGGCAGGTTGTATTTTCCTTTCCTGGACGACTTGTATAAAGGAAAAATGACCATGGAAGATGTGCAGAAAGCGCTTAAGGACGACAATAAATATTACAAGTTGCTGGTAAGCACACAAATTGATTATGCTGACAGGTTGCGAAAGCGTGATACACCCATGGTAATGCACACACTTACGGGTATGCTTAAAAAGAAAGCCATGGACCTGTATATAAATGTTATTAATGGCTTGCATGAGTCGCCCGATAATATAAGAATGCGGGTGGTAGAACCCCTTACCCCCCAGGAGTTGTATTACCTGTGTGTAATGGGTGAAAACGAAATATATACCAGCAGTTATTTAAAAGTGTATGACCGCATTTTTCAGCGGATGAAAAATCCCGGTAGTGATAGCCTGCTTATGAGTGTGAACTTTAATTATTTTAAGAAGTTTATAAAAATGGCAGCAGGATATAATAGACTCGACGATTTTTTGAAACGAATGTCGATGGAGAATGCCCAGATTTTAATGAAGGCGTTTGCAAACGGATTAGAGCGTACCGGAAACCTTGAAGATGCTGTGGACGTTGCAGACTCGTACGCAAGTATTTCGGACGAAGGATTGCGGAAACTTATTTTAACTGAGGTTCAAAATAGTTACAACACACTTGTAAAAAATGCTGATACCAGGGGAGCCAATATTTACGATATCATGAATAATATTTTCCTGAGTATTGATTCATCGAACCATATAAACATCTCTGAGAAATATGGTATTCCCCCTGTATACCAGGTACCCTCGGCCTTACTACGCGACAGCAGTGGAAGAATAATTGTGCAGCAGTTTTTTTATGGCGATAAGGACGGAAATGCAGTGTTTAATAATTTTATAGGGGCATACAGTAACAGCAACTGGAAAATACTTAGTAAGCCAGAATGGATTGAAGTTAGCTCAACTACCGGCATTCCGGTAACCATCTATGCCAATAAACCACTGGACTCCGAGAAGGACTTAGACGCCAAGGCGCAGGCAAGTCTTGGTAATTACTTAGAAGAAAAACAGATTTATCCAACTGTGGTCATCCATAGGGGCCATAGCTATTTTGTAAAATATACCATTCAGCAATTGGCGCCGTCGGCAAAGGTTGTATTGTTAGGAAGTTGCGGAGGTTATCACAATTTGCATGATGTGCTGGAGATATGTCCTTATGCACATATTATTGCCAGCAAGCAGGTGGGTAGCGGCACAGTTAACCAGCCTATGATTGTAATGTTGACAGACCTGTTGCGCCAGGGTAAAGACCTTAACTGGCCTGCTATCTGGAAAGAATTCAATACTCGTTTTAAAGGGAATGACTTATTTAATGATTATGTTCCTCCCCATAAAAACCTTGGAGCCATTTTTATAATGGCTTACAATACCCTGGAGCAACGTTCAAAAAGTTAACCTTCAGTTTTCTTTTACCTCCTTTAACCGGTACTGCTTTAAAAATAACAACCATCAAAGTTGCAAGGGGAGATCATTGAATTTTTAAACCAGGTTAATCCTAAAATTTGGCCGGTAAACTTAGGGTGTAGAAGGAAACTGGTGTAAGTAACTCAGGAATTTTGCATTGGAGTATGCAGTTCGAAAAACTCGCTGTATAACTCTAATTGTTGTGCTTCAATAACAATTTTTCGTACAACCTGGTCTAACTGTTGGGCAGATAGATTTAGTATTTTCATCAGGTACTTATCATCTTCTGACATGCCATCAGTATTGACTAAAGATAGTATACCCAAAATGTTAGATAAGGGTTGTCTTACCTGGTGAGACTGTATAAAAGCTATTTTTCGAAGCTTTTCATTTTGTAACCGGATGTTGTCTTCGTACCTGGTTCGTTCGGTTACATCCGATACAGTAACAGAAACGCCAATTAAATTACCTTCTTCATAAACAGGATAATATTTAGTTCTAAAGCACTTTGATTTATCGTGTTTGTATTTTATTTCTTTTTCACTTACAACAGTTTCTCCTTTAACCGCTTTATCAAAATCTATTAGAAAATCCTGGTCAATTTTATTTTCGGTATCTCTAACGTACTCCAATATGTTATCACCGATCTTCATTCGTTTTCCATGCAGTTTTAAGCATTTTTCAAATGCAGGGTTATTAAAAAATTGAATTCGGAAATTTGGAGATATAAAAAATTTGACAGCATCAATACTGTCAAATATTGCTTTTAAAATCTTAAGCGAAAGGTCCACTCCGCTATCACCATGAAGATTTTTATGAAGGTCGTGTCCAACGAGGTACACATTTACGTCCCTGGACTTTT
>JAJAYD010000077.1 GCA_026786345.1 Chitinophagaceae bacterium | reverse complement strand
GGTATCAGGGGTGTTATTACTCTTGAAATCCTGGCTGAAATGGAACAGCAGCTAAAACAAAAATTAAACAAAGGCGACGATTTCAGGCTGGGTGATTACTTTGATTATATAGGTGGCACCAGCACCGGCGCCATCATAGCCGCCGGCTTGTCCATAGGCATGTCGGTGCAGGAGCTGCTTGACTTTTATCTTGACAAGGGCAAGAATATGTTTGACAAAACTTTCATTTTAAAACGATGGAAGTCTTTGTACGAATCCGGGCCCTTGTTAAAAATGCTTAAAGAAACTTTTGGTGCAGATACGGATCTTATTGTACGCAAAGACAAATACAAGTGTTTAATGCTGGTAGTAACCATGAACCGCACTACAGATTCGCCATGGCCAATCAGCAATAACCCGCTGGCAAAGTATAACGATGAAAGCAGGCCCGACTGCAATGCCCGGATTAAATTGTTTCAACTGGTAAGGGCAAGTACGGCGGCACCGGTTTACTTTCCTCCCGAAACCTTACAATGGGACCCCAATAATGAGGAGAAAACTTTTGTGTTTGTAGATGGCGGCGTTACCCCATACAATAATCCGGCATTTCTAATGTACCGTATGGCCACCCAGCCTGCCTACAATTTAAACTGGCAAACCGGTGAGGATAAATTATTGATTGTATCCGTAGGCACCGGGTCTGCACCCAGTGCAGGCACTTACGACAATTTGCTGGAGGCTGCCAAAGGTTTGCCTAATAATCTTTTATACGCCATGCAGGTAGACCAGGATATTAATTGCCGCACCGTTGGCCGCTGCACCTATGGCGCTGCCATTGACCGCGAATTAAAGTTTATGATACCCATGGATGAAGCGGGAAATATAACCCCGCTGACACAGGATACAAAAAGGCAGTTTTTATATGTAAGATATAATGCTGATTTAAGCCGCGAAGGATTGGACAGCCTTGGGCTGGTGGATGTAGACCGCAGTCACGTATCGGAGATGGACTCTGTAAAATACATAAACGACCTTGTAACTGTTGGCAAAGCCACCGGTAAGGCACAGGTTAACATGGAACACTTTGGAAGGTTTGCAGAAACCATGTAAAAAGCTTTGGGCTGCAATCCAACGCTTCACCACATTAATTAATGGAAAATTCAATTTTATTTAGCGAGAAACAACGTTTTACTCATTGGTGGTTGGTTCTAATACTTGGCCTTGTAAATTTTTTAATTCTCAGCATACTCATTGTTGAACTAACAAGTAAACCTATTGGTGGAGCTAAGCCAATTAGTGCACAGGTTGTTGTATTTGTAAGTTTATTATTGATCGCAATATTCTCTTCCATATTTCTAATTCAACTTCAAACCACCATAAAAACAGATGGTATTTATGTAAGATTTTTTCCCTTCCAAAACAACTATCGTCACATTCAGTGGAACGAACTCAGCAAAAGTTATGTACGCACCTATAATCCGATAAATGAGTATGGTGGCTGGGGTTATAGGCTAAGTATTTTTGATAAAGGCAAAGCCTATAATGTTGCGGGAAATAAAGGCTTGCAACTGGAGTTTAACTATGTCAAAAAATTATTGATCGGTACACAAAAACCGGAAGCTATACAAAGTGCTTTAAAAAAGGTGACACCAATACAAAGGAAACAGGTATAAACTTTAGGTTACAATTTTGGAGGTATAGTTCACAAGGGATAAATTAGTGACTTGAATTTATCATATTTTGTAAAATATATTCCCCACTTTTCTGAGCTAAACAAACAAACCAATGTTCTTTTAACCTTAGTAGAAAACGGCCTATTTTGACATTTACAACCTTATTACCTTATTCAGCTTGATTGAATATTTTAAACTATTTGATAAGGTAATAAGGTGGAATAAGTAATCTGATCTCTTTCTATTAAGGTTTTTACAGGATCACATTTTTATGCCTTGCACGGTATAGCTCAGCCTATCCTCTTCACCATCTTTAATAAATCCGGTTAAAAGCTTGACTCTGTTTAATTAGTGAGGTACGTTTACAAATCGTACCGGTGTTAATTCAAATTACAACAGTACATCTGATAAACTTTCTTTTCCAACACCCTTGCTTCCTATGTAACACCAAAATTCATTTTAAAAAAAACCAATTATGAACAAAGCATTTATCGTCCGCCCATTTGGTATAAAAAACGACGTTGACTTTGATAAAGTTGACAAAGAATTAATTCAACCTGCTTTAAAACAAGTAGGTGTTAATGGCAGTACTACTGCCTCTATTGTTGAGCAGGGAAACATACGGGAAGATATGTTTGCCCAATTACTTCTGGCCGATCTTGTAGTTGCAGATCTGTCCATACATAACGCCAATGTATTTTACGAGCTGGGTATCAGGCATGCACTTCGTGATAAAAAAACATTTTTGATCAGGTGTTCTAAAGATGAAATTCCATTTGATTTAAAAACGGACCGCTACCTTACTTACCCTGCTGATAATCCGGGTGCAGCCCTGGATGCGTTGGTAGCCGGTTTAAAAGCAACCATACTTTCAGACAAAGCAGATAGCCCCGTTTTTTATATGCTTCCGAAACTGGAAGCCCAGGACCCGGAACGTTTTGTTGCTGTCCCCAACGATTTTGGAGAAGAAGTGGAAATGGCAAGCGCTGGCAAACAAATTGGTAAAATAAGTTTGCTGGCATACGAAACAGACGGCTTTGCATGGGAGATACCTGCACTTAGAAAATTAGGGGAAGCGCTGTATAAATTAAAAGATTTTGAGGCTGCCGGTATCTGCTGGGAAAAAGTACGTGACCGCAATACAAACGACCTTGAAGCAAACGACCGGTTGGCTACCATTTACCAACGCCTTGCTGAAGATGAATTACAAACAAATCCCACGGGAGGCTGGGAACTTTTAAGTAAGTCGGACCTGGCTATAGAACGCTTACTAACCAACGACAAAAAATTAGACAGTAATAAAAAAGCAGAAACATACTCGCTAAAAGGCAGAAATGCAAAAGCCCGCTGGCTGGATACCTGGATACATGAAGAGGAAGCAAACAAAAAAACCAAGGCCTTTCAATCCACTTATTTAATTGATGCTTACGAGCAATATGAACATGCATACAACGAGGATCTCAATCACTTTTATTCGGGTATAAACGCTTTGGGGCTTCTAACTACTATCATATCTCTTGCAGAAAGATTTCCGGATATATGGTCTCTTGAATTTGATACGGATGAGCAGGCAGCGGACGCATTAAAAAATCATAAGTCGAGGCAACAAAAACTTTGTGTATTGGTACAGGCTTCTATTGATGCCAAACGAAAACGCAGTAAAGATGAGGTAGACATGTGGCTGAACATGACCGAAGCTGATCTTGCCTGCCTTACCTCCAACAAACCGCTAAGGGTTGGTGGATTATATCAAAAGGTAATCCAGGAAGCCAACGATTTAAACTTCGACGCAGCAAAGCGCCAGTTGCTCATTTACCAGCAATTGGGTGTGCTGCCCGAAAATGTTGACGCAGCCCTCAAAGCATTTGAACAGGCAAAGGCTGTTAAAGACGAAAAAAAACGCCATTACCTTTTATTCACCGGCCACATGATAGACAAGAAAGACAGGCCCAGTCCCAGGTTTCCTGAGAATATAGAGGATAAGGTTAAAGCTGCTATAAAAGAAGCTGTACAATCGCAAAAAGATAAATATGGAGACCGTTTAAAAGCTATTGCAGGAGGGGCTTGCGGTGGCGATATTTTGTTTCTAGAAGTATGCGCTGAATTAAGCGTTGAAGCAGAACTGTTCCTGGTGCTGCCGAGAGAACAGTTCATGGTTGAATCCGTGGAGTTTGCAGGCAACAAATGGGTTGACAGGTTTGACGAGTTATTTCAAAAATTGCCGAAGCGCATATTGTCGACCACAAAAGACCTACCCAAGTGGCTGCAATCAAAAAGCGATTACAATATATGGGAGCGAAATAATTTATGGATGTTAAACAGTGCGCTTGTTTGTGGCGGCATCAACACGACTATGATAGCCTTATGGGATGGTGAGGGTGGTGACGGAGCAGGTGGAACCCAGCACATGGTACAGGCTGCTAAAGCAAGAGGAGCAAAAACGATAGTGTTGGATATCAATACCATGAGGTGAAAGCAATAGAATAACTATTACATTCTAAGCAATTAGTTAAATACAAAGTAATCATTCAGGCATTTTAATTTATATAGGCTTGTGGGTATCAGCTTAGAATATAAAAGAGTACTCTATATATTCTATCCATTTAAATAGTTCTAATACTTTATGGAAAATAGTTTGCCTACTCAGATTAACTGGAAAGAATTATTAAAAGATATTTCTTCAGGAAATGTAATACCCGTTATAGGTAACGAGGTCTATAAATTTTTACTGAACGATTCTCTTACCGGCATCGATAACTATTTGTCGGGTAAACTGCTAAAAGATAATGATCTTGCTAGCTTAAAGCCGTTAACATTTGCAGAGGTGGTTGATTTTTTAAGCAAGCAAAAAGACCTGACTGTAAGAGAGGTTAATGGCAAGTTGAAAGAAGCCGTGGATGAAATGAACTTTAAGTTTCCAATAATAGAAAGTTTTTTATCGATTGATCAATTATTTTTTTATTTAAACACCACAGTTTATAGTAGCATATTCGAAAAAAATATTAAGGCAGAAAGAAACCTTTCTCCTACTTCCATCAATTTTAGTATTCGTTCAAAGTTTAAAGACTGCGACGATTTAGAGGCATTGACAAAGCCACTTGTATTTAATGTTTTCGGCTCATTTGAATCACCGGATCCTGCTTTAACCGAGGAAGAAATGCTGGAATTTACTACTTCGTTTAAAGAAAGAATGAATATGTATGCAAGTTCACTTTTAGAAAACTTAAAAGAAAAGAGCCTTTTATTTCTCGGATGTACCCACCCTGATTGGTTATTACGATTCTTTCTTCGGGTTCTGTCAAACGAAAGAATAAATGATTGGATGGATAGGCCAAGCCAGATAATAGCAGTGAACGATCCTTCAGATTACAGGGAAAAACAGTACGAGTTTTTTAAGAACTATAATGTTCATACATACCCCGGCAACGTGAGTGAATTTGTAGAAGAACTGGCCAGTAAATGGCGAAATTTAAATCCTGACAGAGTAAAACAAAAGCTTGTTTTTTTAAGCTATAACCAGGACGATACCCAGGCAGTTGAAAACTTAAAAAGTGCAATCGAAAGTATAAAAAATGTAACCTGCTGGTACGATAAAGAAAAGCTGTATTCCGGCGATAATTTCGACCTGGTTATCATCGATAATATTCGCAAAGCCGACCTGTTTATTCCCCTTATATCTGATCATAGTTTAAACAAGCAAGACAAGTATGTGGTTGATGAATGGTTTAAAGCTGATACGGTAAACAAAATGCGTGAAATAGATGGCAAAACGGATAAATACCTGATGCCGATTCTAATTGATAACTCAGACTTAAATCACAGTCTTGTAAAAAAGTTTTATCCCAACCTTAGCATTGAACGTGTACCCGATGGTAATCCCACGCAAGATTTTCTTAACCGCGTAAAAGCAACTCTTAATTTAATTTAATTATAGTGTATGCCTGCTCAAACTATTGAACCAAAGCAAAGTATTGCCAATCCAACTTTTATTGGTTTAGAATCCTATTCGGAAGAACAGGCCGATATGTTTTTTGGCAGAGATGAAGAAATAAAAACCCTTTATAAATTAATTAAAAACAATACGCTCACTATAGTTTTTGGTAAATCGGGTACTGGTAAAACATCCTTATTAAATGCCGGTGTTTTTCCCCGGCTAAGGGCTGACTATTGCCTTCCTTTTAGGATAAGGTTAGAATATTTAGACAATAGCCCAAACCTGGTAATGCAGGTTAAAAATATAATGCGTTCCGCAATTGAGACCTATGGTTTTAAAGTTGAATCTTTTGCAACAACCGAAACACTGTGGGAATATTTTCATAAAGAACCCTTATGGAACATCATCACTCCCATTCTCATTTTTGACCAGTTTGAAGAAATATTTACCATAGCGGGCAAAAGCGAACGCTTTAAAAAAGGAGAAGTAGATGACCTTATTGAAGAATTATCTGACCTGATAGAAAACACAATACCGGAAAAAATAAAAGAGCGTTTCGTTAACGGCAAAGAGGAGGATAATTTTAATTTTCATAAACCAAAAGCTAAAATAATTTTTAGTTTTCGCGAAGATTTTTTACCCGAAATAGAAAGTATTACGGCTAAAATCCCTTCAGTAAAACATTCGCGTTTCAGATTAAAGCAAATGAATGGCTTGCAAGCTTACGAAGTAATTACGAAAACCTGGGGTAACGCCATCAACCCCTCAGAAGCAAATAAGATCGTTTATTTTTTTACAAATGAGCCCGAGATTACTATACGCGATGAAGAGGAAAGAAACATTCAATATTCTTCATTTGAAGTAGAGCCATCACTGTTAAGCCAGGTATGCTCAAGTATTGAAAAGAAGCGATTAGATGAAAATGGCGATTCAATTTCAGCTACATTTTTAAGTAAAAATTCAAAGGACCTCATTCTTCGATCGATATACGACAAGGTTTTGGAAGAAAGCAAAACAATCAAAAATGATAATGAACTAAATAAAAATCCAATCCCCCGGAATCTTGTAAAAGAATTTATGGAGGATAAACTGATAACAGATGAAGGTTACCGATTAAAATATGCAACTACCAAAATAGACAGCCAATTAATACTTGGTATAGACATAGTAAAAAGAAAATATTTTATACGGGAAGAAGGAGAGACAATTGAGCTGACACATGATGTGATTGTAACCCTGGTAAAAAGTGACCGGGAAAAAAGAAGAAAGCAACTTGCTTTAATGGCAGAAAAAGAAAGAGCCCGGAACAAAATGAAAGTCATTTTACTCTTTGCGGTATTAGCGCTCTTATTGCTATGGATAGTGCTGACAGTGCCTGCATTTATCATAAGGAGCGAATTAAAAGATGATCAGAAAAATTTACAAGACTCAATCCGGATTTTAGATTCAATCAAAAACAAACTTTTGATTCCAACTCCAACGGTTCGTTTACCAAAAAAAATTAAAACGCCCGGTTATTTTCCAGTTCAACCCAGAATAATTCGTAATAATGAAAGTCCTAGGTTGCCCAATAAAATTGGGGTAATTGCTACCCGGTTAACCCAACCAGTGCAGGGTACAGTTAACGACGAAGAATTAAAAAAGAAACTTAAGGAATTGCAGGAAAAAAGCGATGCGTTTGAAAAAAACAAAATTGATTTATTATACAAACAGCGATCTCTTGACATGCGTGAAGAATACCTGGCAGGAAGACAAAAAGAAATAGATGAATCAAAAAAAGCAATGCAAACCCTCACTATAACAGAAGAGCCAACAAATAATGCAAAGCCTAAACCACGCCAAAAGAAAGGAAAGATATTTGGCTATGGTTATGACTATCATGTTGAAACTCCCAAAAAAAATTAAGACGTACCAGTATCGATGATATTAGAAAACTGTAGCCAGGTATATTATTTAAGTAGGAATTTTTATCAACCCTTAATAAAATCTTTCTTATGGATGAAGTAATTAAACGCTGTTTTGTTATTGGACCAATGAAAGACATCAATCGCCTGAATACCCTGGCTAATAAAGTTATCCTCCCTTTATTACAGCCTTATGGCTTTAGGGTTATTACACCCGACACCGGCGAAACCGGTGCCATTATGAACCAGGTATTACTTAACCTGGAGCAGGCCGATATTTTGATTGCTGACATTACCGGTAACAACCCAAACGTTATGTACGAGTTGGGCATCTATCACTCATTTGGCAAACCCTACATAGCTGTAAGTGAAATGTTGGATACAGAAAATACTTCCCGTGAAATGACACCTTTTGACATTGCAGCTTTTAGGTACTTAACAATCAATTTGAACGATGTGGAATTTAGCAAACGGGCCATTGAACCGTTGCTTACCAATACAATTGAAAAAATGGACGAAAGAGATTGGTTCGAAAACCCGGTGACCGTTTTTTATAACTCGCCGGTGGCGGAAATACCAACCGCCATTGGTTTGTTTAAAAACTATTGTAAAAACTTTTTAGAACAATTGTTACCCGACCTATACTCGCGGCAGGAGGAAAGCTCAGATTACCTCTATCCTGTTTACGTGTATGCCCCGGAAAACTCTTCTGCCGATACAGAAGGTTTTGTAAAACTTACCAATGCCGAACGAAAGAATCTGAGTTTTGAATTGCTGATACCCAAACACATGTACATGGTGGAACACAGTTACATCAAAAGTTTAAAAGATGATAACCCCTCCTTTCCTTATGCAAAAGCCAGGGTAATAAAAAAATCAAGACCCTTTTATTTACATTATCGAAAAGCTGAAACAGGAGACTATGTACTAGCCGACTTTCCAACAGTTCTTGCTACATTAAACGAATCAATTGCAGCAAGACGCCGCATGTTTGAAAAGAAAATTGAAGCCCTGGAATGGAAAATTTTAGAGAGACAGGAGTTGGAAAGATTCGCCCGTAAATGCGAATTGTTTAAAAGCAGGATGGTGAGTATGCACCCACATGTAAACAATAAATTTAACGTTGTTTGGAACTGGAAATTCGAAAGCTGATAACACACAAACCAACGCTTACCACTATACGATATACCTCATCTTGCTCATGCTCACATAAACGGGCAGGTGTATTAAAAGCCGATCTCCCTGCTTACTAAGATGAATGTTTTAAAGCCAGGCTGCCCATCTTTCTTTTATGCTGAAGAAACCTGTAGTAGCAATAGGCACCGGCAGCAATAAAAACAAACATCCACAAGTGAGCAAGCACCAATAAAAACGATTGAAATAGCTGCCACCCGTTAGCTATTGCGTTTCCTAATCTTTGGCTAAACGGCAACTGGTAATCATTAACAGCATAGTTGGCTACGACCTCCTTTCTTATAACCTGGTTTTGATAAAGCGTGAGGCTTACTGTGCTATAGTTTACCTGGGCATCTATATTTTTATTTGCAAGTTGCTTATCAATAACATCATCTTTTACTTCAATTGATCGCGTATGGGTAAAAGATTTATCGCTACGTATAGATGAGCCGGCAATAACTGCTGTCCTGTTTTTTTGTTTCAAAATATTCTCCATGTATTGAAGGCTGCGATCATCAATATTTAATGTGCTGCTCCTGGTAAAATATCCAATATCGGCAACGCCATACATAAACGCCTCAAGGTTTTGCGATGGTATGCGTAGAGTCATATTGGCTTGCGGTGTGGCTACTGTTACTATCATAAGTGAATCGTCCGACAGTTGCAATTCATTTCGCCCCGTTTCTTCATACTCCGTCGACAGGTTAAACACCATTCCGCCAAACTGCTGTGCAAGGGCAGACACCACTCTTGCACTTTTTTCTACCTCATGTACTTTACAATGCAGACCGGCCGTTTTAACAAGCTTTACCTCATCGCCGCTAAAACCGTTTACAGAAGTAGTATCGCTTAAAGCAGCTACATCTTCCTGTTGTTTAATTGTTGAATTGTTACAGCTAAAAATAAAAAGGGAACAGCTTAAAATATACAGGCAATACAATGCTTTCATATGTGTGTGGTTGTCTGCATATATTCGAACTACTTGGGTAAAGTAACCCGCAGAAATATATAAAATAATGAGATTGTTTAAAACGCATTTTAGTAGCTACGCCCACAACTTCATCATCCCAATCTTAATTTGCTTAAAATTAAAATAAGACCGAATAAAATTTAACCACCCCTCTTTTATTTCACTTAATTATTTATTAGTATTACATACCCTGTACACCTTTTGTACAGTACTCTTACCATAACAGCTAACCGGCTATAATTAACAGAACGGCACGACTATAATCAAACATTCGGGCATTGTAAAAACACTTTTATGAACAGAAAAGCGACAGCTATGTCCAATTTCAAGTATATACTTTGTGGAGTAATTCTATGGTTCAACAGCATCAAAATGCATGCACAATCCATGCAACCCAATCCGGGCAAAGTTCCATTGACCATCACAGGGCAAGTAGGTACTTCGGCCAACTTTTATTCTTCAAACGAAAGCATTGATTCGCGGCCAAACTATAGCTGGAGTGTTAACGGCAATGTACTGGCACGGGTCAACAAATGGACCATCCCGGCCAGCTTTGTCATCAACCAATACAGTCACAGCAATGCACCGGCATTTATACAAGCAGGTCTTAGCCCCACCTATAAGTGGGCAACCATTCATATGGGTTACCGATATATGACTTTATCTCCCTTCACCTTTGAAGGGCAAAACTTTAAGGGCCTGGGTTTAGAACTCAATCCCAAACACTTTAGGTTCTCCACCTTTTATGGAAAAATAAACAGGGCTGCCGACCAGGATACCAACCGAACCAGTTTCAGGCTGCCACAGTTTAGCCGCAAAGCATATGCAATTAAAGCGGGCTATGGCACCTCTTCAAACTACTTTGATCTTATATTTTTTCACGCAAAAGATGATAGCACTTCGGCCAATGTTATAACCAAACCTGCCTTCCCCCGGCCGCAGGAAAACGCCGTTGCCAGCGCTGCATTTAAAATAACCATGCTTAAAAAAATTATACTTTCCGGAGATGTTGCAGTGAGTGGTCTAATAGACGATCAATCTTCAAAAAGAATTATTGATACCACGCATCAAAACCTGAAAGATTTCATGAAAAACTTTTTGGGTGGCGATGGCACAGCCCGTACCGGACTGGCAACACAGGGTGCATTGAGTTATTACTTTAAAAGCTACTACACCAATCTTGGCTACCGAAGAGTTCAGCCAAACTTTAGATCGCTGGGTACACCTTACATGCTCAACGATGTGGAGCTTGTATCGTGGAATAATAATGTGTCATTTTTAAAAGGAAAACTAAACATAAGTACCAACGCATCCAACCAACATAACAACGTAGAAAACAACCTTGCTACCGAGCTGGTAACCCAGGTAGGAAACGTAAATGTAAATACCATTTTGGGGCAGCATTTCAATCTAAACGTAAATGCCTCGGGCTACAACCTAAAACAGAAAGATGGCAATACCAACATAGCCGACCCCTTTAAAATACCCGACACTTTCAGGCTTAATCAACGCATTACCCAGTTTAGTTTTTCGCCCGGTTATCATGTTACGGCAACCGATATTATTCACTACATCAACAGCACCATCAACCTGTCTAAACTAACAGATAAAAATGCTTCCACTGCCGCATTCAGCAATAGCAACAACCTGTCTACATCGGTTAATTATACCATTGCATTTATTAAGAAATCAATCAGCTTGTCGCTGAACACACTTTACAATAAATACAAGCAGCAAAATAATAGTTACACATCAGTGGGACCAACAGCAGGCATTTCTGCGCAACTTCTAAAATCTAAAAACTTAAACCTGCAGGGTAACGTAGGGGTGCTGTTCAACAACTACAATAAGACCAGTAAACAAAAAAACCTCAGTTATTCTGTCAACTCGGGTTACCAGGCAAAACATCATGCATTTAGTTTATATGCCAATTACATTCACACAGAAACCAATAATGCTATAACGAATGCCATCAATAAAACATTTCCCTATGCGGTTGCAACCAACAACCTGTCGGGAGGTGTTTCCTATAATTACACATTCTGAATAAAAAATAATGAAAGATCAAATTTTTGAAGAAAGGAACGGAGTACAGCTTAACAATAAAAAGCGTTTTCTATTGGCAAACCTTGCCTGCATTTGTTTTTTTGGCTTGTTTGCCTCATTAACAACGCTACCAACCTGTGCGC
>JAJAYD010000076.1 GCA_026786345.1 Chitinophagaceae bacterium | reverse complement strand
TGCACATGAAAAAAGTAATCATCAACAACAAACCCGAATTAAAACCCCTCCGAAAAAAACTCCGTAACCACAGCACCTCCCCCGAGGCCACCCTCTGGACACATCTTCAAAAAAGCCAACTGTAACACCGTAAATTTCGTCGTCAACATAGCCTTGGTAATTTTATAGCAGACTTCTATTGTCCGTTCGAAAGGCTAGTGATTGAACTGGATGGTGAAGATCATTTTTGGGAACCGGGGCTTGAGAATGATCGTGTTAAATAATATTATTTAAAGAGTATTGGAATAAAAGTGATACGCTTCGAAAATAAGTGGGTGTTTGAAGATATTAACTGGGTGTTGGAACAAATTAAAGCGGAGTTTAACCACCCCTGATTTTATGCTGCGCATTAAATCTGTCCCCTCCTTCAAAAGGAGCGGAAAACGCCAGCTACCATAAAAAATTAAACTTTTACCAACCAGTAAACCCACCTGCACAATTTTCCCCGCCTTTCAAAGGAGGGGAAACAGCAGGTTTTTACGACTGTTCATGACCCGAACCATCGAGTTACAATAGACCTTGTAGATGACCAGCCAAATCGTATTCCGATTCAAGGCTGTAAGTAAACGGAAGCTAATATTCGGTTAGGCAACATGGCGGCGTGACAAATATATTCTCAGCTTTTTGTTGCTAATCGGCTTTAGTTCCTGCCGACCAATAACGCCGGGCAATAGAATAAACAGTAAACTTTTATTTATAAATTTAGCTTCGATTACGGGCTGACGATTTTAAAATACCGACACATCGAAAAACCCTGTCCGTTACCGGTAATTTTAAACGACTACCATCAAAATATGAAGAGTAAAAAACTAATTTTCGCAGGACTGCTATTAATAGTAAATCAAGCCTTCTCACAAAACACTCAAACTGGCAGACAAATCAAACAAGTTGAAAATAATCTCATTCCTTTTGTTCCTGTAAAAGGCTTTAAAGGTTGGAATATTATTGACAGATTGAAATACTACAATGTTCCCGGTGTTAGTATCGCAGTTATCAAAGACTATAAAATTGCCTGGGCAAAAGGTTATGGTTTAGCAGACACAACAAAGAAAATTCCTGTTACAACTGAAACGATGTTTTCAGCAGGTTCTATAAGCAAGTTAGTTTCGGCGGTAACTGCTTTAAAATTGGTTCAAAATAATAGCCTACAATTAGACAATCCAGTTAACGGCTATCTTACTTCGTGGAAAATTGCGGACAACGACATTACTAAAAAGACACCCATCACTTTAAGAATGTTATTGAGCCATACGGCAGGCACTTCACAAACTTCTTATTTTGGCTTTTCACCAGACAAAAAGCCTTTGCCTACCATTGTTGAAATACTAAGTGGTGCTGAAATTGCAGAGAGCAGACCTGTAGTTGTAAATAGTGAACCGAAAACAGTGTTCAGGTATTCAGGTGGTGGTAGCATCATTGCGCAAATGGCAATGATGGACGTTTCAAAACAAGGTTTTGCAGATTTAACACAGCAGACCATCTTCGATAAGTTAGGAATGAAGAACACGACCTTTGAACAACCTTTGCCACTAAAATATTTATCACAAGCATCCGGGGCCTATTCGTCTGCATCCTGGTTTAAAGGTATGCCCTATATATATCCACAACAGGCAGCAGCAGGATTATACACCACTCCAACTGACCTTGCAAAGTTTTTTATTGATTTGCAAAAATCTTACTTAGGAAAAGGGACTATTTTAAACCAATACCTGACAAAGCAAATGTTCACCTCACAAGCCAACGTTTCTGATGGAAGTTATAAAGAACAAATAGGCGTTGGTCCATTCTTAATTCAGCGTACAGACAACAAGGAAAGTAAAGGCGTTTATTTTGAGTTCACAGGTGTTAATGCAGGATTTTTAGCCTATGGAATGGCAAGTGTTGAGGGTGGAAACGGAGTAATTATAATGCTTAATTCAGGTGATGATGTAAATGGTTTGGGAAAAGAAATCAGACGAGCTGTTGCTAAAACATACAACTGGTACAACTTTTTACCAACTGAAATAAATCCCATAAAACTTGATAATTCAACGCTTGAAAACTACGAAGGACGTTTTAGAAAAGCAGCAGATGAAGTGGTTGTAATTAAAAGAGAGAATGACTACTTGGTTGAAAAAATAAATAACGGTGGTAATATCTATTGCTTTCCCATTGCAAAAGACACCGTTGTTTTTACTGACTACAACATAAAAGGATTTTTTGCAAAAAATGAAAGAGGAGAAATTGTGTCTCTTAGAACCGAATACCAAACAGTTGAACAGGCATGGGTAAGAATGAAGGACACTGAATTTACACCATCGGAATATTTAAAAGCAAAAAAATATAAAGAAGCCAAAGAAGGGTTTAAGCAAATGAATATGAACGAGTATCAAATCACTTATTCGGCCTACGATCTTTTAAATAAAAAACCAGCAGACTTTGAAGCAGTAAAAATTGTTTTAGAGTTAGCAAAAGAGCAACACCCCAATTCTTCAATAGTTTACAGCCGTTGGGGCGACTACTACCAAAAAATAAATGATAAGACAAATGCGATCAAAAATTATCAAAAGGCTTTAGAACTTGACCCAGGCGATAAACAGACAAAGGAAGTGCTTGAAGGCTTGACAAAATAGCGGCACATAACAACCATGGCTTCGTCGGACCTAAAAGGCCAACTATGAAGCCATGGTTGTAAAGCCTGCCCCGCCAGTGCGCTACGGTGTATCCATTTCTTTATCTGATGTCCAACCGTCGTAAAGCTGCCAGAACCGCTGAAGTCCCTTAATCAAAGTAATCATTCGCGGTGGACGTTGCGACCTATAAACTTTCCATCAACCTGTTCTTGTTATTATCTATACAGCCCATTTCAAATCTCGCTGATGGTAGGGGTTTTTTAAGGAAATCGTTTTCCCTTCTACCCTTTTATTTATTGTCTCAAGACATATTTTTTCCTTTTTTTTAAACATATTTTCTATGTCAACATCCTCTCCTTCGGGCATACTAAAAGGTATATACATTTAAAGCAACTTACCGCCTGCGTAATAGTCTGTAAAGGCTTACTAACGACCGAAGGTTTAGTACAACATTGGGTTTGCTTAAAGGCGGGCAGGACGTTGGAGCAATGGGCATTTTATCGCTATCAGCATCAACTGGGCTGGACAAACACCGCCGAACTTTTGTTTGTTAACTTGTACTTTTATAACTTTATTCATCAGCGGTTCCGGGCACGACGAGCAATGAATACCAGCCCTGAAGCAAACCCCGCTCGTTGTCCGCAAACTTTTTGACACACCCTAAAAATTGAGCAGACCTAATCTTATAAATAGTAAAACGGTGTTTGGTGCGACACTCATTGTTTTACCGACACTTTCTTTAATGATTTATTTGACTGGTATTAGAAATCATAGAACGCTCTATCTGAATTCGCTAATCTCCACGACCATTCTTTCAATCGTGTTTTTTTCTTTCATTACCATCGGCCTTTATAATGGCTGGAAACTACAAGACAACTACGGCAACTTCCTGCACAAATTTCCTTTATGGAAAAAGCCGTCATCATCGGCATTGGACGTTTCGGGGTTTGACTTTGGCTTAATTGAGACAGAAAGTTTTATGGGAGCAATCGGAGCGGTATTTCTATGGATTATTCTTGCTTTATTAGGTTCAATAATATTCTGGGCAATCGGTGCTATTTTTTGGGCAACCGTTTTATTAGTCGGAGGAATGTTATACTGGATTGTTTTCAGGGCCTATCGAATGATCTTTAGAAATTCAGCAAAATGCAAAGGTGACATAATGAAGAGCGCCGGGACAGCACTGCTGTTTACATTTTTTTACAACTGCTGGATTTACGTTATCATTTTTGGAACACATTATTTAAATCGTTAGTAAAAGCAGGTGCCTGCCTGCCGCCATTTTAAAAATGACAGGTACTTCTCGCAACAACTTTTCCCAATGGCTTTGGCCATTGCAGCGGCAAGCCTTTATGGGTAAAGTGTACATCTCATTCAATAGTTTTCAGCATTATTTAATGAGCCAGTGCCGCGGCAAAAAGGCGCTTTTAACATTGTTTGAATGCTGTATTACTTTTCCCTAAATTGGACTTTAAAAAACCAACCATCACATTTGTTGCTTCCATCTATTTACACCCTGTTAGCCACGCCGCCCTTTTTAAATTTTTTTGAACATGGCGAACCCAAATAAGAATCAGTATGAATAATATTATTTTCTTTCTAAACGAATTAAGTCTTAATTCAGGAGCTATATGGCTGGAGAATGATACCATCAAACTTTCAACACCAAAAAAGCTTCAAACAGAAGAAACCAAAAATTTTATTATCAGCAACAAAGGGCAGATAACTTCCATCCTGCATGAAAATGGTATTTTCTCAAAAGAAAGGTTTTTAAATGTTGTAATATTCAGAGATAATATTTCGGATTATTATCCATTAAGTCTTGCACAGGAGCGTCTTTGGTTTATAGAACAGTTTGAACAGGGAAGCAACGCATACCATATACCATCCGTGTATCAACTGGACAGTGACGCGGAAACAACCGGTATAAAACACGCACTGCAACAAATTGTATCCAGGCATGAAATACTGAGAACTACCATCGAACAGGATGAAAAGGAACAGCATTTACTCCAACGGGTACACGACGAGCCATTGTTATTTCAGGAGGTGACTTTAAACAGCAAAGAAGATTTTGAACTTCAGATCGAAAACGATATCAACCGTCCTTTTGATTTAAGCAATGAGTACCCAATACGGATTAAGTTTTACAAAATTACAGGAGGGAATGCAGCCGGCGGTTATGAAGATGATAACACCTTTTTACTGGTCAATATTCACCACATAGCTTCCGACGGCTGGTCAACTGATATATTCGAGAGGGAGTTGTTTGCCTTCTATGAAGCTTACCAAAAAAGGGACATGGATTTTTCTTTGCCGCCATTGGAAATACAATATAAAGATTATGCGGTTTGGCAAAGGGCTTACTTAAACGGGGAAGTTTTAGAAAATCAACTACGGTATTGGAAAGATAAACTGGCTGGTTGGCAGACACTGGAATTACCCACTGATTATGCAAGACCCGCCGGAATAGATCATTCGGGAGCAAGCCTGGGTTTTACAGTTGACCGGGAAACAAGTGAAAAATTAAGGGCATTGGCGCAAAGATTCGGAGTAACACTGCACAGTGTGATGCTGGCCAGCATCAACATTTTGTTGAGTAAATATACAGGCCAGCAAGATATTGTGACCGGCTGTGTGCTTGCGAACAGGCATCACCGGCAAACGGAAAACACCATTGGATTTTTTGTAAATACACAGGTAAACAGAACAGTGCTTAGCCGAACGCAAAGTTTTGAAGAACTGATACAGCAAGTGTACCAGGAGCAGACAGAAGCACAACAATACCAGGATTTGCCTTTTGAAAAATTAGTGAATGTATTAGATGTTGAAAGAGATATTTCGCGACACCCTGTTTTCCAGGTAATGTTTGAAATGCAGGACTCCGGTGATTTTAATAACACCCTCAACCAGTCCGATGATGAAGAAACCGGTAATGAAAAAAAAATACCTTTACGGCCCGCACACGATGAAATAGCCTACCAGGTAGAAAAGTTTGATCTGTCCATTGTATTTGAAGAAGGCGGCGACGAACTGATAGGACAGATCAGCTATGCCACCTCTTTATTTCACGAGAACACGATTGAAAGCATTATTCATCACTACACAAACCTCGTGCGGCAACTTACAGCAACGCCGCAGCAACCCTATGCCCAATTTAGTTTACTTGATGCGGAGGATTTTAATAAGGTCGTTTATGATTGGAATAATACAGACAAATACTTTCCCAAAGACAAAACCATTCACGAATTATTCCAGGAGCAGGCAGCAAAAACCCCTGACCATACTTCCTTAATTTATGGAGCCAGTTCATTGAGCTATGAAGAACTCAATAAAAAAAGTAACCAACTGGCCCGGCATATCAGAAAACAATTTGAACAACGAACAAAGCAACTGCTGACACCGGATACCCTTATTGCTTTGTACCTGGACAAGGGCATGGAAATGGTGATAGGAATGTTGGCTGTTCTAAAAGCCGGGGGTGCCTATGTGCCAATTGATATTACTTCTCCCCAACAAAGAACTGACTATATATTGGAAGACACGAAGGCTGAACTTATACTTTGTCAAAGACAATTATGCGAAAACAGCCACCTGCTTCTGCCGCAGAACAAGGTTATTTATATAGACCTCCAGGAAGAATTATACAAAGCAGAAGAAGTGGCAAACCTGCCTCAATACAGCCAGCCGAAAAATTTAGGATATGTGATCTATACCTCGGGAACAACAGGCCAGCCTAAAGGTGTAATGATAGAGCAGGTATCTATTATAAGTTTAGTTTACAGTGATTTTATGAAGCCATCATCTGTAGATGTCTTTGCGTTTTTATCTTCGCCCGTATTTGATGCTGCTACCTTTGAAGTGTGGATGCCACTGCTTAATGGAAGTCTCCTGGTGATACCCGAAAATCTGAAAAACCTTGCTTCAGATATAAATGAATTCAATAAGTTTATTACCCTCAATCATGTTTCTGTTCTGTGGTTAACAAAGTCATTCTTTGAAAGCCTGTATCATTTTGACAATACCATTTTTAAAACCTTAGATTATTTAATAATTGGCGGAGAGGCCTTAGACAGAAGTGTCGTGAATAAATTGATAAACAGCCCCGCAAAGCCAAAGCATTTTTTAAATGGGTATGGGCCTACAGAAAGTACCGTATTTACCTGTATCTATAATCTCTCCAATGAAATATTGTCTTCTAATGTGCCTATAGGTTCTCCAATTTCAGGCAGAACAGTCTTTGTGGTTGACATGAATAATAACCCTGTACCCGTAGGTGTTATTGGAGAATTATGCATTGGCGGAGCCGGGCTGGCCCGCGGTTATTTAAACCATCCTGCTTTAACCGAAGAGCGGTTTATCTCAAATCCATTTGCTACTGGTGCCGACCGGTTAAATGGCTACACCAGGATATATAAAACCGGCGACCTTGTAAGATGGCAGCCGGATGGCAACCTGGAATACTTCGGCAGAAATGACAACCAGGTAAAAGTGAGAGGATTTAGAATAGACTTAGGGGAGATAGAATATGCCCTGTCACAAATCGGTGCCATTAATCAAAGTTGCGTAGTGGTTAATGAAACACGAACGGAAACTGGTAGTAATAAATACCTCGTGGCATATTATGTATCGAACAATAGCAATGGTGTAGTTAACCAAAATTATATTATTGATAAATTATCGCAATCCCTGCCGGAGTATATGGTGCCGGGCATACTGGTAAAAATGGAATCATTCCCGCTAACCGCGAATGGAAAATTAGATAAGCGGGCATTACCCAAACCTGACTTTAACAATGGTAGCCAACATATAAAACCCGTTACCGAACTGGAAATAAAGCTGTGCCGAATTTATGCAACTGTATTGGGACTGGGGATTGAGCAAATAACCACCACTCAAAACTTTTTTAGGATGGGTGGCAATTCTATTTTGACTATGCAGCTTAAAGTGAAGCTGCAACAGTTGGATGAATTTAAGCATATCAGTGTAGCAGATTTATTTAAATACAATTCTATAAACAAACTGATCCAGGCAATACAAAAAGATTATCAAACTGAATATAAGTTCCAAAAAAATATAGCGCAAACTAACGGTAACCATGAAGTTGCCATTATAGGAATCTCAGGCGCATTTAGTGGAGCAAATAATATGGACGAATTTTGGCAGTTATTGATAAACCAGCAGGAAGGCATTGAATATTATAGTACGGAAGAATGCCTGCAGCTTGGGGTGAATGAGGCATTGCTGCAAGACCCCGGTTATATTGCAGCCGCAGGTAAAGTAAAAGACATAGAATTATTTGATCCGCTTTTTTGGGGCCTCTCCCCTAACGAAGCAAAACTAATGGATCCGCAAATCCGCAAATTTATTGAGCACTGCTGGTTTGCATTAGAAGCATCAGGCTATTCAAATCAACGAAAGAATTACCATATCGGGGTATTTGCAGGAAGTGGCAATAGTGATTATTTCAATGAGCACATATTACTTGGTAAAATGGCTGAGCAAATTAATATGTGGGAGGCATCTATGGCAAACAGTAAAGATGCGTTGGCCACTAAAACGGCTTTTCTATTAAACTTAACCGGCCCTGCAAATTCTATCAATACCGCTTGTTCCACGGGATTGGTTTCGGTGGTGGAAGCATGCCGCCATTTACAACTTGGCACCTGTAATATGGCCCTGGCAGGTGGCGTGTCTCTATCAATGCCCGATAAGTTTGGTTATATCTATGAAGAAGGAATGATTTCTTCGTCAGATGGTCATTGCAGAACCTTCGACATAGATGCATCAGGCACCATCGCGGGGTCGGGCGTAGGTGTTGTTTTGCTCAAGCGTTTAGACGATGCCGTTAAAGATGGAGATACCATTCTCGGAGTTATCAAAGGTTTTGTAACCAATAATGACGGGGCCCGCAAAACAGGCTATTCTGCTCCGTCGCTCATAGGCCAAACTGAATGCATTATTAATGCTCAGTCAATGGCCGGGGTTAGCGCTGATGGCATAGAGTATGTTGAGTGCCATGGTACAGGAACTAACCTTGGTGACCCGATAGAAGTACAGGCACTTAAGGAAGCTTTTGAATACCATCAAACCCGGCCAGGCCGTTTAAAGAAAAAAACTGTTTTAGGGGCCGTGAAGGCTAATATAGGCCATGCTGATTCAGCAGCCGGCACAGCGGGGTTACTTAAGGTGATTGCAATGCTTCAGCACAATATGATGCCGGGACAAGTAAACTTCGTTACAGCCAACCCCGAACTGCATTTGGATCAAACCAATTTTGAGATCATTAATGAAAACAGGCCATGGTTACCATACGCCGATAAACAACGCCTGGCGGCAGTTAGCTCATTTGGCATTGGGGGTACGAATGCCCATGTAATTATTGGTGATCATGTTCCTCCGCTTTACCACAAACATAAAAGCGGCGAACAAAAAAGTATCTCTACAAAACAAGAACAGAATGAACCTTTACAATATATTATTCCAATAACGGCTAAAAGCAGGAAGTCGCTGGAAAGCTACAAACAGGCATTAACGGAATCCCTTGCCCTGGGGAATAATGGCCATGCATTTTCCATCAGGGATATTGCGTACACGCTACAGGAAAGAAGGGAACATTTCAATTTCAGATCCGCTTATGCGGTTCGGAATACAAATGAATTGATAAATAAATTAACCGGGGTAACTTCCTATGCAGAGACAAATATTGATGAAAGTAACAAAGTGGTGTTTATGTTTCCGGGGCAAGGGGTACAGTATCGACAAATGGCAAAAGGGTTGTATGATAACGAGCCGTTTTTCAGGAGCACAGTTGACCAATGTATATCAATAGCCAATCAGCATTTGCCCATTGACCTTTACGAAGTGATGTACCCCCGCAATGAATTTTCAGCATACGATATCAACGAAACGCAATGGACACAGGTATCGCTATTTATTGTAGAATATGCATTGGCTAAATACCTGGAGCATATCGGCGTTAAGGGAGATGCTTATATCGGGCATAGTATCGGGGAGTATGTAGCGGCCACATTATCCGGCGTGTTTGATCTTAAAGATGCCATAAAAATTGTGATTGCCAGGGGTTCACTAATGCAGTCAATGGAGCCGGGAAGCATGTTGCTAATTAACAGTAAAGAAGAAACAATTGGCTCTCTTGTAAAAAAATACGATTGCGAAATTGCGGTGATTAACTCACCGGAAGATATTGTTATTTCAGGCGGGCACAATAACATTGAAACGCTTTGGCAGGCTTTAGACAAACAGGAAACGCGGGCAATTAAATTAAACACCTCTCATGCGTATCACTCAAATATGATGGACCGGGCTGCACGGGATTTTAAAACCGCTTTTAGAGACATTAAATTATAC
>JAJAYD010000075.1 GCA_026786345.1 Chitinophagaceae bacterium | reverse complement strand
CTGCCCGATGAACCAAGGCCAACTACTGCATTTATTCGAACACTTGTATCGGACACAATTGTGAACGATGTAGCAGGAGTGCCTCAAAAAGTTACAGCCGTTAACCCGCTCAAATTTGCTCCTTATATTACAACTTTGTTGCCTGTTGTGGCTGATGTAGGAAAGATTGATGAAACGGTAGGTGATCCTGCCGGAGCTATAAAAGTAAAGCCTGTTTTTGATGCCGTACCTACACTATTTGTTACACTAACACTTCCAGATGAACCTGGGACAACTATTGCATTAATGTATTCAATTGAATCAACGCCATAAGAAAAAGACGCTGCTGACACCCCGCCAAACATAACCGAAGTAACACCGCTAAAATTGACACCCTGAATTCTGACCGTTGTATCTATAGTAGCTGAGGCAGAAAAAAATGATAAAATAGTAGACTGTTGCGCAAATACACTTTGCATTGTTAAAAGCATTACCAATAAAAAACTAATTCGAATGTATCTAATACTTGTAGATGTTTAATGCATATGACGGTTTAAAAGTTGGTTGAATTGTCCAACTTAAATTAAAAACGTGCTTATCTGTAGATATTATGGATTAATGCGGTGATTGCGGGCACCCAAATTAATGTGCATCGACAATTGGCAAGCTTAATAAACCTAAGGGGAAACTAAAAATAAGGAACAATATTAAAGAGGCCAGAATGGTAGATTTTCTCATGGTTAGTAGCGGTCTTGGTGATAAAAGCTTTGAGATGGTTGAAAGTATACAAAGCTTGCTACTTATTCAACAAACCAAACATATCGTTATTCTGCTTAGTAAAAAATACTTATTAATAGGTATTTTTCATTTGCAGCAAATGAGCAATAGATATACATGTTTTGCTTTGAAAATTATGCATCTTGCCTTCTGGAAAGTACATTAGTGTGAAATTGTAAAGGCGTAAAGATGTACAATTGATTTGTTGTTGAATTTTTATTTAATCGACAAATTAATTTGAGAACGTTGGGGCCTTATGACAAATTTATTGACCGGGCAAAGTCCCATCAAAATTGGTTTACTGTTTACTTTGGTCCGGTGAAATTAATATAGAGGTCTTCTTAAGAATATCCATCACAAAAACACTTTTCACATTGCCAAAATTGATAATGCTGGGTCTACTTGCATGGCGTTGTTTGGTGTTTAATTATGAACATACTTCAGGGTGAGCAGTGATACCATGAGCCGGATAGGCTTCACAGGCTTACCCATTTTTTCGCTGTAATACTATTTGAAATGCTCATCAAAGAAGCTCCAATTAATATTGTGGACAAGCTAGCTACCAAAGATGTTTATAATCAGGCTGGTCTTGCAAGCCATTGAAAAATCCTAACTGAGGACCGAACTTTTGAGTTGTATCGTGCAGGTAATTTGTAAGCTCTTTGGCCATTTTAAAAATATCTCCGTAAACATTTTTAGCAGAACTCGTCGCCTCCTAATTAAAGAAATAGCCTGTTTAAAGGGTTTTTGAGGCACGACTATTTCAGGTATTTATCAAACCATGCGTAATAGCGTTCAATCCGGTCTTTAATAAAGCTTGGCTGCGTAAACCCATGAAATTGATTCGGGTATACAATCAACTCGGTTGGTACATCAAGCGACCTGAGTGCCTGGTACATTTGCTCGCTGCCTACTGCCGGAACATTAAAGTCTTTCTCCCCCACCATAAACTGTGTTGGTGTTTTAATTCTGTCTGCATGTAAAAACGGGTAGGAGAGTTTCAGGTATTTTTCGATGTTATTGTCTTTCCAGGGCAGACCAATTTCGTTTATATATTGGTTGATGTATTGATCAACTCCAAACAACGATAACGGCGCAGCAACACCGGCCCCGCTACTGGCAGCTTTAAAGCGGGTATCGGTTGCAATAGTGTAGTCCGTCAAAATGCCTCCGTAACTCCAGCCTGAAATACCCAAACGATTTGGATCTGCAATGCCCTTGCCAACAAGGTAATCGGCAGCGCCTAAAATGTCTGCTACTTCTTTATTGCCCCAGTCGCCCGAAATGGTTCTGGAAAATTGTACCCCTCTGCCAAGGCTGCCACGGTAATTTACTGCTGCCACTGCATACCCATGGGCTGCCAGCATCTGGCGTGTCATATCAAAGCTTAGTTCATCTTGTGAAGTAGGCCCGCCATGTATATAAAAAATCAGCGGCAGGTTTTTTTCCGGCTTTCCGGGAGGGTAATACACCAGCCCCGAAACCTGCGTGCCGTCTTTACTGGCTGACGTAAATTTTTCAACTTTTGCCAGGCTTAATGAGTCGACAAATTTGTTTTGAATGGTGGTCAGCCGCCTGCTCTTTCCTTCTTCTAAAACATACAACTCAGCAGGCAATTGCGGTTCAGACATAAAGGCAACCAAATTTCCCGAAGGTGTAATGTCAATTGAACCATAACTTCTGTCTCCACCAGCAATGGTTTTCATGCTGCCATCCATTGCATCGAACGAGGCAATATAACGTTGCCTGTCATCTGCTACAAGCCCTACAATATTTTTACCATTTGCAAGCCAGCGTGGATTGCTGATCGGTCTGTCTAATGAAGTGCCTATAAGTTTTGGTTCACCACCGGTAACATCAATAATACATAATCCCGTTTGATCGTACATCTCGAAAGTGGCATTTGACGTGCTGCGCAGATAAGCTATTTTTTTACCGTCTGGGCTCCATTGCGGATCAGCGTCGCCCCCGGTCCACGAGGTAATTTTTTTTGGTTTGGAACCTATGGCAGTATCAACCAGAAAGATGTCGGTGTTTTCATTTCGGTCCGGTTCATCAGTTTGATTACTTACAAACGCAATGGTTTTGCTATCGGGGCTCCAGGTAGCATCACCCTCGGTGTATTTGCCAAAGGTTAGTTGCCGGGTCTTTTTAGAAGCTACATCAAAAAGGTATAAATGGGTTCTACTGGTGTCGTATTGGTAACCGCTAACATCCTGCTTAAATCTGAATTTGTTGATTACGTAAGGTTGAGGTGGTTTGTTTTTAGCGGTGTCTTTCTCGTCTTTCATAGTCAACACGAGTTTCTTACTGTCAGGGCTCCAGCTATAAGCATTCAGATCGCCTTTTGTTTCCGTCAATTTAATGCCTTCACCACCCCGACGGTCTAATAACCATACCTGCGAACTGCCACCCAGCCGCGAAGCTGTAAAAGAAATATACTTTCCATCGGGGCTCCACCGCGGACTGCTTTCGTTATCGGGACTGTTGGTTAGCTGCACATTTTCTTTGCCATCCATACTTACCATCCATACATCAACATTTCTTTTGTCTTTGGCTGAATCGATGGTACTTAAGGTATAAGCCACCCATTTGCCATCAGGCGAAATATTAGCATCCGAAAGATTTTGCAGACGGTAAATATCACCGGGCCGTAAAGTGCGTTTTGTATTTTGGGCACGAAGGATGCCGGTAAAACAAATCAATAAAAAAAGGATACAGGTACGGATGTGCATGCTTAAAAAAATAAAGTTTTGGAAAAAATAAATATACCAAAGAAACTGTAATTACACCTGAGCAAGAGGCCTACGGCTCTCATATCCATCAATAGTTTAAGACAACACTTTATTGTTTCAAAAGTTTTCATCTCTTAGAAGCTTTCTAAAAATGATGTTTTATAATACCAACAGAAGTCTTTCATAGCTTCATCCTTGCTGCCTGCCCCGACCGACTGGCGGGGTCGCAATCCGTTTATCTGCAGTACAGCTATATAACTTTGTAGATGTTTTGGTATTAGTGCCCTTGGCAAAGGCATGAGGTTAAGACCTCTATTTATCCAGTATTCCAAGTCATTCCCGAAATAATCGGGGCAGGCTCATCGGAAGATAATAGAGGAACGCCAACAGTTTATTTTATCAAGAAGAACATTTTGGATGAACGCGGTCTCAAATATAGGTTTCCCCTCCTTTTCAAGGAGGGGACGATTTGATGCGCAGCATAAAATCAGGGGTGGTTAAACTTTGCTTTAATTTGTTCCAATACCCAGTCAATACCTTCAAACACCCACTTGTTTTCAAAATGCAGCACGCTAACTCCTAAACTGTCTGAATAATCTTCTTTGCCTTTATCTCTCTCCATCCCCGGCTCCCAAAATTGATCTCCTCCATCAAGTTCTATCACTGACTTCTCCGCAGGACAATAGAAGTCTGCTATGAACTTTCCGAGACTGTGCTGGCGACGAAACTTTCGATTTTGTAATTGGCTTTTTTGAAGGTAAGTCCAGAGGGTAGCTTTTGCAGAGGTGCTGTGATTGCGTGTTTGTTTGCGGAGTGGTTTTAGTGGGGGTTTATTATTAATGATAGGCTTTTTCATGTGCAGCAGTTTAACCACCCCTGAATGTTTTTATAACAAATTATAAAAACATTCGTCCCCTCCTTTTTAGGGAGGGGAAACCGTTATTGGTTCCGCGCATTTGAATCAGATTAATCATTGTCGCAATCCCCGCCTGACCGGACGGGCAGGAATTCATCTGTTGTAATACATGGCATCTTCAGTTTCAAAATCATAGTGGCAGACTAAATTTAGACAGCTTCTTATAATTAAATTAAATTTTGTCTATACCCCATTCATATTTTTATGCCACCGGATATAGTGCAGCAAACCTAATGCTGTATTATTGCTGCATGACTATCATACCTCCCTATCTAAAAAAAGGCGACACCATCGGCATTGTTTGCCCGGCCGGTTACATGCCGTACGAAAAGGCCTCCATGTGTATTGAAGTACTGCAACAATGGGGCTATAAAGTAAAGGTTGGCAATACATTGGGCAGTCAGTTTCATTATTTTTCAGGCACGGATGAAGAGCGTTTACTGGATCTGCAGCAAATGCTGGACGACGATAAAGTGCAGGCTGTTTTGTGTGGCCGGGGAGGTTATGGCATGGGCAGAATAATCGACCGCCTCAACTTTTCAAAGTTTAGAAAAAAGCCAAAATGGGTGATTGGGTTCAGCGATATTACTGTCTTTCACGCTCATGTATATCGTCGCTTTTCCATAGCCGGCATTCATGCGCCTATGGCGGCCGCCTTCAACGATCTTGAGTATAAAAACGACTATGTGCAGTCGTTAAAAAAGGTGCTTGCAGGTAAAAAATCAAAGTATGCAGCCGCATCACATGCCTATAACAAACCGGGTAAAGTTACCGGCCCTTTGATCGGTGGTAACCTATCAATAATAGCACATTTGGCGGGAACTTCTTCAGCCTTAAAAACCAAAGGGCATATACTGTTTTTAGAAGATGTGGGTGAATACATTTATAATACAGACCGCATGTTTTACCAGTTAAAAAGAAGCGGGGTTTTTGATGATGTTGCCGGTGTGGTTATTGGTTATTTTACTGATATGAAGGACACGGTTGTACCTTATGGCAGCGATGTATATGATGTGATAAGGGATGTATTACAGAAATATACCTTCCCGGTTTGTTACCAGTTTCCGGTAAGTCATGATACTGAAAACTATGCGCTTAAAATTGGCTTAAACTACCAGCTCACTATTGGTAAAAACAAGGTAACCCTGGCAGAACAATAAACCATTGACCTGTTGTTTTAATGCTGGTAATGGCTAACAGTTCTTGTTAACTTTTTTAAACGGGAACAATTTGTTGATTGTTAAGGGTTGACTGAAATAGTATAAAGCAAATGGATTACATCTATATTGCAATAATTAAAATTGATGAGGAATGACCTTCGTTCAATTGGAATATATAATTGCCGTTGACACTTACCGCCACTTTGCTTCTGCTGCAGAACATTGTTTTGTTACCCAGCCTACATTGAGTATGCAAATACAAAAAATGGAGCTGGAATTGGGCGTTAAAATATTTGACCGCAGTAAACAGCCGGTGGTACCTACCGAGATAGGGCAACAATTGGTGGACCAGGCAAAAAGGATACTGGCTGAAAAAAATGTGATTGATGAACTGGTTCAAATAAAGAAGGGCATTCTTACAGGCGAGTTGAAAATCGGCATCATTCCTACACTGGCTCCCTACCTTTTGCCACTCTTTATTCAGCAGTTTACCACCAAACATCCGGAGGTACGTTTGGTGGTGAGTGAGCTTACCACCGGGTTAATTATTTCGCGGTTAAGAGAAAGCCGCATTGATGTAGGCATATTGGTAACGCCATTAAATGAGCCTGGCATAAAAGAGCATGTGTTATTTTATGAAGAGTTGGTAGCGTATGTTTCAAAAAACAATGCCGCTTTTAATAAAGCCTTTGTGGTACCACAAGACATTGATCCCAATAAACTTTGGTTGTTGGAGGAAGGCCATTGTTTCCGGTCGCAAATATTAAACCTTTGCGAACTGAGAAAAGTGGGCAAGGGACATAATAATTTTGAATACGAGGCAGGCAGTTTCGAAACCCTGCGCCGTATGGTAGAACTGAACGACGGTATTACCGTGCTACCTCAACTGGCCACCTACGACCTTAACAGCAACCAACAACAACTGGTTCGACAGTTTAAAAGACCTGCTCCCATGCGGGAAGTAAGTATGGTAGTGCACCGCGACTTTGTAAAGAAGCGGTTAATAGATGTGCTCAGGCACGAGATCATGGATTCGGTTCCCGATAAAATAAAGTTGAATAAAAGCAGGAACATCATTCCGGTCTAAAATGCGGCCAACACTCCCGGTTACTTAATTTATACCTGTTAACTTTGTCCATTAAATTTTAGTATGACTGAATTATCGGTGGTTATTACGGTAATGAATGAGGAGGATAACATTGACCCGATGGTTGATGCGGTGGAAGCCGCATTAACAGGCATTGAATTCGAACTGATTTTTGTAGATGACGGATCAACCGATGCCACCCGGCAAAAAATAAAGCAACGTGCCAACGACCATATTATGTTGGTTGAGTTGCGCAAAAACTATGGACAAAGCACCGCAATGACCGCTGGCATCGATCATGCATCAGGAAGATATATTGCATTGCTGGATGGCGATTTGCAAAATGATCCCACCGACATTCCCGGTATGCTTCAATTGCTAAAAGATGAAGACTGGGATGTGGTGGCAGGTAACAGAAAGAACCGTAAGGACGGCTTTATCTTAAGGAAGATACCCAGCAAAATTGCCAATTACCTCATTCGCCGCTGGACCAAAGTTTTTATAAAAGACTATGGCTGTACGCTTAAAATTTTTAAAAGAGAAATTGCAGAAGACCTTGGTTTGTACGGCGAATTACACCGGTTTATTCCTGTATTGGCTGCCATGCAGGGTGCCCGAATAACCCAGGTAGATGTAAAGCACCATGCACGCCGCTTTGGTCAGTCCAAGTATGGGCTTGGCCGCACCTTAAGGGTAATGAGCGACCTGGTGACCATGGTATTTTTCAGGAGGTATATTCAAAAACCCATGCATCTTTTTGGTACCATGGGCTTCATTAGTTTATTTCTGGGCATGCTTATCAACATGTACCTGCTAATTTTAAAAATACTGGGTCACGACATTTGGGGTAAGCCTTTATTAATATTGGGATTGATATTTTTACTGGGAGGAATTCAGTTGATTACCATTGGTATTTTGGCCGAAATAAATGTTCGCACCTACTTTGAGGCAAGCAATAAAAAGACCTACCAGGTGCGAAAGGTTATTGGAGGCAAAGCGATACTGTCAGATGCCTTGCCGCCAACGATGGCCAACGATTTGTCAGCACGTACCGGTGTAATGTTACCCATCAAGAATTAAAACTTTCGGGGATCCTTAAGCTATACAACTACCATTCATTGAAGCGTACTATCCTCACCGGCGTTAAAGAATATTTAGCTAGCCATCCATGGATATCGGTTGTGTTTAAACTGGCTATTACAACGCTTTGTCTTTGGTATGTGAGCCATAAAATTAATTGGTTGCTTACCATGCGATTGTTAGGCAGCAGCAATAAGGTTTGGCTTTTATTGGCTGCAGTTTTATTCACTTTTTCAAAACTGGTTGCTGCTTTTCGGCTCAACATCTATTTTAAAAACATCGGGGTTGTGCTACCCCAACCTAATAATGTAAGGTTGTATTGGCTGGGCATGTTTTACAATTTGTTTTTACCCGGCGGTATAGGTGGCGATGCATACAAAGTGATCTTACTAAACCGAAGAAACCTGCAGACGGTTAAAAAATTAAGTGCTGCCGTACTTCTTGATCGAATAAGTGGAGTTGCTGGCCTGGCTATTTTGGTAGCTGTTTATTATTTTTTAATTTTTAAAGGCAGCCAATATTCTTTGTGGTTGCTGCTGGCTGTGTTACCAGGTTTGGTTATCTATTATTTTTTTGTAAAGAAGATTTTTTACTCCTTTATTTCAAGCTGCTGGAGTACGCTTTTGTTGGGGGTGATTGTACAATTTTTACAGGTGCTTTGTATGTATTGTTTGATGGCATCTATACAGATTACCCAGCATCATAATGAATTTGTGCTGCTTTTTCTTTTATCATCTATTGTAGCTATTTTGCCCTTTACCATTGGTGGGTTAGGCGCCAGGGAGGTGGTGTTTTTATGGGGGAGCCAACAGTTTGGATTGAATACAAACGAATCCATTTTCATCAGCGTTTTGTTCTACCTAATTACCGTCATTATTTCGTTTGTCGGCATCCGGTGGATTTATAAAGATCCATTGACCGCTGAAACAATAAGGGCAGCAGGTCCGGCCATCATCTAAACTTTTGCCATTGCTCCTAACCAGGCCATGGTGCCCATTCCTATTTCGATAGCTCTTTCATCAATATTAAACAACGGCGTGTGAACATTATGTACAATGCCCTGCTCCACATTACGTACACCCAGCCGGTAAAAGCAACCTGGAACCACATGTGTGTAATAACCAAAATCCTCCGCACCCATTCTCAACTCTGTTTCTTCAACCTGTTCTTTTCCATGGTACGCTTCGGCCAATTGCCAGGCATTATCCGTTAGTGCAGGATCGTTATCTACAAAGGGATAACCAACATCAATCAATACATCTGCTTCGGCACCCATGGCTGCCACCAGTTGTACCGTTTGCTTTTTTATAAGCTCGTGAGCTTTATAACGCCAGGCTTCATCCATAGCCCTAAAGGTGCCCATCAGCTTTACCTCGCTGGGTATAACGTTGGTGGTAAAGCCACCATTAATGGCGCATATTGATAATACCGAAGGGGAAGTAGGATTGTTGTTTCGGCTGATGATCTGCTGCAGGCTTACAATTAAAGTGGAGGCGATTAAGATAGTGTCGGCGGTTAAGTGGGGCGCTGCCGCATGGCCACCTTTACTTTTGATAGTTATAAAAACTTCGTCGGCACTTGCCATTACACGGCCTTTTCTAAAGCTGAGTTTGCCAAAGTCTAAACCGGGGTGCACATGCAAACCAAAAATGCCCTGCGGCCGGGGATTATCCAGGGCTCCATCCCTTATCATGTAACTGGCGCCACCGGGGTTTCTTTCTTCTCCCGGTTGAAAAATTAATTTCACCGTGCCTTCCCAATCATCTTTTGTTTGCTGTAAAATTTTTGCAGCACCTAATAAACAAGTGGTATGTACATCGTGGCCACAGGCATGCATGATGCCCTGGGTAACAGAACGGTAATCAATGTTATTTTCTTCTTGTATGGGCAGCGCATCCATATCGGCACGTAATGCTATTATTCGGCTTGAAGCATTTTTACCTTCAATCAAACCCACCACACCGGTTGTTGCTTTTACTGTGTAAGGAATGTTCCAGTCAGCAAGTTTGCCCTGAATAAATTTTGAAGTTTCAAATTCTTTGTAGCTTAATTCGGGGTGTGCATGCAGGTTCCTTCGGATACCAATAAACTCCTGGTGGTATTGATGTGCCAGGGCTTTAATTTTTTCAATAAACATAGTTTTAAAGTCTTCCCTGCAAAGAAAGGTGCTTTATTCAATATCATACGATTCTTCATCAATAGGCCTGTATTCAACCCTGTCTGACACTAAAAAAATGCTTCGGGCGGGGTACAATGCTGCAATCATTTTACGCACAGGTTCGGCCTCCCGCTGGGTTAAAAAGTTGCCTACTCTTACTTTAAAATTGGGCGCTTTGTACAACAGGTAAGTTTTTTGCTCGGGAAAACGGCGTAACATTTCTGTCTTTACATTATTGGCATCATCCCTGCTTTGCGTATTGATCACCTGTATGCGATAACCGCTTGCATGGGTAATATTCATCATTACTGCTTTATGGTTTATCTCCGCCTGTTTGGCTGCCAATATATCCAGCCTTATATCTTTTCGCACCGTAACGGAACCAATAGAATCGGTTATCATCATTTGTTGAGAAAAACCTGTAAAGGAGATCATAGCAAACAAGAGGGCAATAATAATTTTCATTTATATTTTTTATTCAGTCAATAATAAATCAATAGTGGTTAGTTTAAAAAAATGGGGGTTACCGGCTTTTTTTATTTCAATTAAACATCGTTGTGTTATCACAATTCCGATCCATCGGAACTCACTTGTACTTTTTGTTCTTTATGCATCAAAATAATCAACAGCTAATAAATTTTACAAATAGCATAAGGAAAGCATTTGTATGAATGGACTGTTTTGCTTCAGCCGGCTCAATACTCGTTGCCTGTTTCATCCATTCTTTGTTTTACAATAGAGACCCCGGCACTACAACCCAGCCTCGACGCACCTGCATTAATTAATTGTTCGGCAAAACGATGATCTTTTATTCCACCTGAAGCCTTAATTTTTATATGCGCCGGCAAATGTTTTCGCATCAATGAAACGGCTTCAACAGTTGCGCCTTTCTCTGCATATCCGGTTGAAGTTTTTACATAATCAACCTCTGCAATCCCATACAAAGTGCAACATTTAATAATTTCCTCGTCAGTTAAAACACCGCTTTCAATAATAACTTTAATGACCTTGCCGTGCAATTTTATTACCGGTAGTAAATGATTGATCTCGTTTGCCACGTATTGCCAATCGTTGTTTTTAATTGCCATAAAATTAATCACTACATCCAGCTCATCGGCACCATCTACCATGGCAAGCAATATTTCTGCCAGCTTTGCTTCAACAGCGCTGTAACCGAACGGAAACCCAATTACAGTGGCAACTTTAACAGGGGTTTCTTTCAACAGTTGTTTTGCCAATTTTACAAAAGTGGGAGGAATGCATACCGCTGCAAACCGGTAAGTAATTGCTTCACTACAAACATTTTCGACATCGCTTACTAAAGTGGTCGGCTTTAAAATGGTATGATCTATAAAGGCATGTAGCTCCATAAAAATGATTATTCTCAAAAATACAATGATAGAGGTATATGGGTGACCAGGTTTTCTACTGTTTGGTTCCAAGCAATCACATTCTTTTAACTATTTCACTAATTTCTTAAAACAAAACTAAAATTGATTCTGTACTACGATATTGACAGATAATTAAATCTAAACACTGTAATATAATCGTTAATTGCAGCTACATAAATACACATGAAAAAAACACTCTTATCTTTTAGCTGCCTGGCGCTGTTATTTTTATCGGCCTGTAAAAAAGAGCTTGATCAAACGGTAGTTACAACACCGACTACGCCCACAACTCCAACCACTGCATCGCAGGTTGATCTTTTAAAAGACTCTGTCTATTTGTATTCGAAAGAGGTATACCTGTGGCAGGAACTTATTCCGGCGTACGACCAGTTTAATCCAAGGCAATATAGCGGTTCAACATTATTAGAAGCAGGATCGGCTGTAATGAATGGCATTAAAAATTTGCAACCGCTTGACCGGTTTAGTTTTGTAACCAGTAACGAAAAATCTGCGGCATTGCAAACCGGAGAAAATACGAGCCTCGGCTTTTTTATAAAAGCTGCCGCCGCCGATAGAGTAGACCCGGTGGATTCTGTGCATTGGTATGTTAGCTATGTGTACGACAAGTCAACCGCCGGAAACACAGGTGTAAAAAGAGGATGGTACATTAATAAAATTGATGGTACCCCTATAAATTACGACCAGGCAAGTGTAAAAATTTTGAATGATGTGTTTTTTGGTACCACCAACAGCGCCTCTTTCGAATTTGTAAAACCTGATGGCTCTGTTGTAACGGGTAATTTGAGCAAAACAAGTTTTGTTTCTAATTCGGTATTACACCAGAGTGTTATACCTGTGGGTACCAAAAAAGTTGGCTACCTGGTTTTTAACCAGTTTTTTGGCGAGCCTTCACGAGTTGAATTAACCAATGCCTTTAATACTTTTAAGTCTTCGGGTGTAAATGATCTTGTAGTAGACTTGCGGTACAATCCGGGAGGATCTACGCAAACACAGGATGCACTGGCAAACCTGGTTGCACCTGCATCTGCTAACAACCAGGTCATGTACAAGTACATCTTCAATCAAAATTTACAGAATGGGAACTTTCCACTTCTTAAAAAGAAGGAAGGTTTTTCGAATGTTTCTTTTTCTGACGCAAACAATACCCAAAAGTTTAGCAATACCGGTGGCCTGGGCTTAAGCCGTGTGTTCTTTATCGTAAGCAAATCATCCGCTTCTGCCAGCGAATTGCTCATCAATAATTTGAAACCTTATATGGATGTAAAACTCATTGGCGACTCAACCTATGGAAAGCCGGTCGGATTTTTTCCCATTGATATCTTCAATGTTTCTATTTATCCAATCTCGTTTAAGACCGTAAACAGCGCAGGTAATGCTGATTATTATCGTGGATTTGGTCCCGATAAAAAATCTGTTGACGGAGTCATATACGATTGGGGCAATTCCGCAGAGCCTTCACTCGCAAGTGCGCTAAAGTATATCCAGACAGGATCGTTTAGGGCATCTGCTGCGCAAGCTCAATTTGAAGACCGTTCCTTACGTACTCAAAAACAATTGGAACCATTATACAGCAAACTGGATTCGAAAAGGTTCTCAGGTATGTTCATCGAAAAATGAGGCAGCTACTTCATGCACTAATTACACCCCTTTGGATATACACCGGGGGTGTAATTATTTAATGCCATAAATAAGTTTCGGTTCTGAAGGTTCGTTATTTTTAATGGGCACGTCCATGGCCAAAAAGCGGTTGTGCAGGTAAAAGATGGATACACCAAATACCAGGGCGGTAACGATAAGCAGGTTATTGACTATGCCTGTTGTACCAAACGATATCTTGATGAGAATGGTTGAAATAGCAAAACCCGAATTGCGCATTACAACGCTGAACTTATCGAACAACGTAAACGTTAGCAGCAATAATAACACGTCTATCAAAATTAATATGGTAAAAAAGTTGTCGAAGAAAATTTTATTCAGGTCGTCATTGGCCACGGTTATTTCTGTACCCCGGCTAAATGTGATGCTTACCCACGTGGTAAAGCTTTGGATGGACATAAAAAGAAAAACCAATATTAGCAGGCTTGATATCAGCAGCTTTATCTTGATGAACCGGGTGAGTTTTGGGTCGGGACCTTCGGTATTTGGGGCAGCCTGAACGGTTGGTTTTGCAAGACTGTAAAAGGTTATGATAAGGGCAAAAAGTATCAGAACTGCCAGCAGGTCGTATAAAAAATTGACATCATTTTTTCGTTTAAAAAAATCAGTAGTAAGCTCCAGTTTCGATAGGTCTTTAAATACCCGGCGAATGATGATGAGCGTAATGATCTCATATTGTTTTCCTATGTATTTGCTGAACGATTTGGGCAGGTAATAGATCAGCAGGTACACTTCGTAAAACAGAATGAACGAGAATGGCGTGTAAATAGCGCCAATCGGATTGTTTAGCAATCCTTCAGTATAGGTTGAATTTATAATGCCAAAATGTACCAGTTCAATCAGCCCAAGATGAACAAGGAAACCCATTAAAGCAAAGCCAAGTGTAATTTGCTGAATGATGTCTTTCGATTTTTCGCTCAAAAAATAAATCTGTATATAATTTTTCATGGGCAAAGCTGTACCTGTTTTCATAAATGTTTTTGACGGAACTGATTAGGGTAACATTATTTTGATAGCCATTGTTTAAAATTAGGTAAGGTTGGCTTACCGGTAGCGATTAGCTCTGCACGGACACCCCATGTTGGTAAATAGCAAGTTGGATGGAAAACGGATAGCAGGGATGTTTGTAGAGAATAAGAAGTAATGGAAGTTGAATAAGTGAGCATAAAAATGTCCCGGCAGCAACCGGGACATTTTTTTATGTAAGATGACATGACCTTACGACTTCTTATTGCTATTTACTTTGCAGTGGTATTTTTTGGTAACCTTTTTACCGGTCATTTTCTCATCGTTCACAATTTCAGGTTTTGACTGCAATTGTTCTTTTTCCATACGCATCCTGTGCTGATCAGCTTCTTTTATTTCAGCCTTTTCTTTTTTAGGTTGAAGTTGGACACTATCTTTTGATTGTGCCTGTGTAAGCGTAGTTGTGGCAAGCAGGGCGATCAATAAAAATATTTTGTTCATAGCTTTTTTTATAGAGACCTTATAAATTATAAATAGTTATGCAAGTCTGTGTTAAACATTTCGAAAATTAGTGAAGCATTGCCTGGTATACCAACACCTTAAATGCATCTTCAACACTATGCCGCCTGCCCCAGATTTGGGTATAGAGTTGCGCTACAATTTTTTCTTTAGGATCTACCCAATAAGTGGTGCCAAAAGCTCCACCCCAACTAAAGTTGCCCACGGATACCGGTAGATTAGCTGCGGACTGTTCCGTGGTAATACTGAAACCCAATCCAAATTTTTCGTTACCAAAGTCAAGATTTCCAATTTGATTGCTGGTCATCATTCTAACACTATTTGGAGATAATATGGTTTTGCCATTGTAAGTACCACCATTTAGTAACATTTGTAAAAAGATGGCATAATCAGTAATACTTGCTGTTAACCCCGCACCGCCCGAAAAGTAAGTGCCGGGCTCAGCAGGATAATTGGGTTTCATGGCCCGGCCATTGAACTTATAATTTTCGTTCATGGGATGCACTCCATTGTCGTCTTCCATAGTTAAAGTGGTCAGCCGGTTTTGTTTTTCCTTCGGAAGATAAAACCAGGTATCCTTCATGCCTAACGGATCGAAGATGTGGGCTTTTAAAAATGCATCCAGCTTTTGACCCGATACTACTTCAATAACATATCCCAACAGGTCAGAATTTAATCCGTAGGTCCAATTTTTGCCGGGCTGGTGCATTAAGGGCAGCGAACCCAATTTGCGCATCGCCTCACCTATGGTTTTGCCATCTACCTCTGCAATACCAGCCGTGATGTTATTTTTTGCATAAATGGCGTTAGCGGTTTTAGAGCCTATTTGCGGATACCCGATACCCGATGTGTGGGTTAGCAGATCGCGTATAGTAACAGACCTCTCAGCTTTAACCGTACTGTAGGTTGAATCCGCTTCATTAAACTTATCTACTACCTGTATGTTCGCAAACTCGGGAATGAATTTGGCAACTGAGTCGTCCAGCATCAATTTTGCTTCTTCAAACAAAGTCATAATACCTACACTGGTAATGGCTTTTGTTTGCGATGCCAATCTAAATAGCTGGTCGTTTTTCAGTGCTGTCTTTTTCTCCGTATCATCATACCCATAAGCTTTATTATAGATCACTTTACCATTCCTGGTAATCAGTACCAAAGCACTATTCATCCAGTTTTTACTAATCCATTCCTGAACATTTTTATCAATCCGCCTTAATCTTTCAGAAGAAAAGCCTTGTGCTTCGGGGGTGGAAACAGGAAGGCTTTGCTGGCTGTAGACTTGTTGAATGATGAGGAGGGAAAAAAAGAATACGACGTTTTTTTTCATAAACAGGTTTTTGGTTGGGTAAGATAATGTAGAACGTGAATTGATAAGAATATTTTGAAAATAAATGGAAGTAATAGAAGACGTCATGCTGAATTTATTTCAGCATCCCCTGCACCTTAGCTAATAAAATCCGTGATCCTAATACCATAAAAACATTTCAATGGTACGCCAGATGCGTAACCGCTCTGTAGAATAACATATTAAGCGAGCCGTCATGCTGAATTTATTTCAGCATCCCCTGCACGTCGGCTACCATAATCCAGGAGACCCTGAAACAGGTGCAGGATGACGACACCTTGACTGAACGGCGTTGCCCGGCGGTTTGGAGACATATGTGCTGCGCTATTTCCGTGGAGATAATAATGCCGCCCTGCGGGGCTTGTAATTTTTACGATCATTTTTTTCTACCAAAAGGTCGCTCCTCCGGAGCTTTTGGATGGAGAGCCCTAATCGCCCTTGTTGCAAAAGGCTTCAATATCAATAGCCCATGGTAAAGCCCCGGGGTACGATGCACAATTCCATTTTCCAACCCTGCAAGGGTTGAATACGTCAACAACCAATAACCAGGACAAGGCCCTTATTTTGCGAAAGCATTATTGGCTCACTTACTTAATTTCGTGGTTTTATTAAAGCACGTTCATGTACTATATTGTTTATGGATTTTTATACCTGCTTTCACTGCTGCCCTGGCGATTATTATATTTATTGAGCGATATAGTCTATGGCGTGCTCTATTACATTATCGGCTATCGCAAAGAGGTAGTGAAGAACAACCTTTTAATAGCCTTTCCAGAAAAAACGGCAGCAGAAAGATCCCGTATTGCAAAAGATTTTTACCACCAGTTTTTGGATACGTTTATTGAAACCATTAAAATGCTTTCGGTAACTGAGAAGACCATTCGCAAAAGATTTTCGTCGAACATAGAAGTGCTGAATGATTTATACGACACCGGTAAGAATGTGCAGATACTCACCGGTCATTTTTTTAACTGGGAGTTTGGCAGCCTGTACATGTCCCTTGTAAGCCGCTTTCCATTTATAGTAGTGTATATGCCGGTAAAGAACAAAGTTTTTGACAGGCTCATTTTAAATTTGCGCCAGCGCTTCAATGGTATCATGGTGCCTGCTACAAATTTTCGCCGGAGTTTTCGCCCCTACATGAAAGGCAGGTATGCCCTAACATTGGTTGCAGATCAAAACCCTGGCAACCCTGCCAATGCGTACTGGATGCCTTTTTTTAGTAAAATGGTCCCTTTTCTCAGCGGGCCTGAAAAGGGAACAAGATCCAGCAATGATGCAGTGGTATTTGCCCGTTTTTACAGGGTGAAGAGAGGTTATTACAGAATAGATTTTACCTTGTTAACCACAGAGCCCCGCAGCTATAAAGAAGGCATGTTGACCAAAGAGCTTATTAAGCTGATAGAAGACGCCATCCGCAAGAAACCCAGTAATTATTTATGGAGCCACAGGCGCTGGAAATGGGAGTATACGGATGAGTTTAAGGATTTGGTGATAGAATAAAAACATTTAAGATTAACAGTTGCAGGAATTGTTTGCTGCAACTCCTGCGGGGTACAGCCCTATACGGAGCCTGGTACCGCCTGGATAGTGGTAATCACCGATATTAATGATACACATAATGTCAACCCAACATTAATTTCTGAAGACTTCCATCTTTCTCCGCCTATTGACTCTTCTACATTCTTTTAAAAAAGGCGTAAAGTATTTTCGCGTTTGCCAGGTGTTGTACTACAGCAAACTTAGATAAACAAATAATCGTTGTTTAAGAAAACAAACAGCAATTAAGCCAAACCGGAGCGTTGCCGATGAACGTAATGCGACGCAACGATTTTCCATCGGAGTTATTTGGCTTGTACCCAAAATGGCACTATAATTAATTATTATCTCTTACCCAATTCCCACCTATTTTTTATCTTTTATTCCATCTTTACTTCCAAATCCACGCAGCAACGACAACGAAAAAATAGCAAATACAATAACCACCACCGTTGTTAATATTATGAAATCAAGGTTTTCCATGGATTAGTTTTTTTTCGTGTTTAGGTAAACCAACAGGATTAACATTGTCGGGGGCCATAGGCCAATAAATATGGCCCGGTCGTGGTCCTTTAATATCGTATAGTAATATTCGGAGATAAAGATGATGACGATGGAGAGTATTAAAATGGCCAACTCTGCAATGGTAAATTTCTTTTTCATGGGTAGGTATTTCTGGGTGTGCTTTTTAGTAATGAAGTTTTTAATAATATACCTGCATAACTATTAACAGCTTTACAACACTATTAACTTTAACCTGGTTGTAATATAATTTTTACTGCTAAGCTTAGCCGGCACCGACTAAAGGTAGTTGCATTTTTAGCCTTCACAGCAGATAATAGTTTTTGTTTATAAATGCGCCGATTAAGTTTGTATATACAGCCGCCTGTACAAGTAGGTAAACAGATGAACCTGCTGCCGGGTAGGTGGAATTTCATCAATATAGTCAGCCTGTAGTTCCAGGCACAACATTATAAAACACCAGCAACCTCTCCACTTTCGTCAAGCGCAAAAAGACGTTTTAGTTTTTTTCCGTTATATTCATTTTTCATATTAATGATAGTTAATGAGAGCCTTTTTATCAATGTTAATGGTACCGGTATTGGTGTTTATTTTTTCTTCGTGCCAAAAGGAAATAACTGGTGAAGTCTCCAGGCCGACCGACACAACAGGTGCAGTCGGAACACCCGGAGGTTCCTTTCTTGTAAAAACATATACCGAAGACCTGAAATCGTCGGCTGGTAATTTGTTTACAAAATTCAACTTGTCGTACGATGTAAATAACCGCATACTTTCAGTTGTATCGTCAACCAATGCAGGAGACAAATTTTTGTACCAATATGGCGTTAATAAATACTCACTTGAAATTTTTAATTCAAATGTTTTGTCTATCCACGGAGATTTTTTTCTGAACAGCAATCAACTACCGGATAGCAATGTTCAATACAACGACACCAGGGATACTACAATCGAGAAGTATACCTACAATGCTGCTAAGCAATTAACCCAATCGATGGAGTATGAAATAAAGCAGTCTTTGGCAACATTAATAGACAGAACCCTATACGAGTACGATGCCAATGGAAATGTGTCAAAAGAAACAAATTCTGGTGGTGAAACAACTTATACGTACACAAGCCTTTTAAATACGCTTAACACTGGCCAGGTGTATTCCAATCAAAATAAATTCCTGATTAAAACAACCGTCATCTCAGGGGTCGGGGGTGTCACCATAAACCATACCCATACCTTCGACTCTTTTAACAGGTTGACCAGCGAAAAAGCGGTAGCTACCAATGGCGATGTTGTTACAAGGACATACACTTACTAGACGCGTTAGGTTGCAGAGTGACAACACCTGCAATGGCTGAACAGCCATATTCTACAAGATAGACGTGAAGGCTGTATTTGTACTTATATTGTAGGTAACCACAACCACATGCTGCTAAACAATCCTGTATTTGTAATTGCTATATTGATTTTACTCGTAGTCTTTTCTGAATGGCTTGCCAGGCAGAAGTATTTTAAATATCTCGGCTCATCGCTCATCATTATACTTGCGGGAGCAGTGTTGTCTAACCTCCATATCATTCCTTCTTCACAAGATGCATCTGTTGTGTATGATGGTATATTTACCTATATAGCCCCGCTGGCGATATTCTATTTGCTGCTCGACGTAAGATTGAAAGACATCAGGCTTGCAGGGGTGCCGATGTTAAGCATGTTTTTATTGGGCGCTGCCGGTACCATTGTGGGAACCCTGGTTGGTTATTTATTACTTTCGCCACAACAGCACAACATGCCGGAAGCTTTTGCGGTAGCCGGAATGTTTACGGGTACATACATTGGAGGAAGCGTTAATTTAAACGCAGTGGCGCTACATTACGGTGTTATCAAAAATGGAACTTTGTTTGCGGCCATCAATGCTGCCGACAATATCATTACTACTATCTGGATCATTTTAACTATTACAATGCCTCCGCTTTTGCAAAGACTAATGCCAAGAAAAATAAGCAAGTCTGCTAATGTTGAAACCACCAGCATGGTTTTGCCAATTGAGGTATCTGGTGAATTAATTAATATCAGTGGCTTTTCCAGTTTGCTTTTTCTTGGGTTGGCATCGCTGGTGGCTGCCCAATTGATAAGTTTCTATGTACCACAATTACCCTCCGTAATTGTACTAACAACATTGGCGCTGGTGCTTGCACAGGTAAAAGGGGTGCAAAACCTAAAGGGTGGCAAAATACTCGGCTTGTTTATGGTGCTGCTATTTCTTGCAGTAGTGGGCGCTTACTGCGACATCTCTGCGCTTATTGCAAATAAAGAAACCGCCATTCTTTTATTGGAATGGGTAACCATTATAGCCTTTGTTCATGGAATTATTTTGTTTGGTATTGGCGGCTTATTTAAAGTTGACTGGAATATTATCTCCATTGCATCCAATGCAAATATTGGCGGTGCAACCAGTGCTGCAGTTCTTGCCACGAGCCTGAACCGTAAAGACCTTCGTTTACCTGGAATATTGGCAGGCGCCGTGGGTACCGGAATTGGTACTTATTTGGGTTTAATGATTGCCGGTTTGCTTAAGTAAATTTTCTGTAAAGTGCCTGCTTATCTATTTCCTAAATCATTTTTAAACCGTAATGCCCAGTAAGCATGAAAGCAACGCAGCTGGCAAGTACCCAAATTACGACACCTGCAATATTTCCGACCCTGGCCTATAAAAAAACCCGGATTATACCGGGGCTTTCATTATACTTAAAAAATTTTCTACATACTTCTTCTATACTGGCCGCCCACCTCGTACAATGCGTGGGTAATTTGCCCAAGGCTGCAATATTTTACGGTCTCCATCAACTCTGCAAAAAGGTTTCCATTTGAAATGGCCACCTGCTGCAGGCGTTGTAAAGCTTGTGTGCTGTTGTCCTGGTTTCGTTTATGAAATGACTTCAGGTTGCTAATCTGTTGTTCTTTTTCTTCGTTGGTACTGCGGATGACCTCACCGGGTAAAATCGTAGGACTGCCCATTTTATTTAAAAAAGTATTTACGCCAACAATAGGTAGTTCGCCGGTGTGTTTCAGGGTTTCATAATACAGGCTTTCCTCCTGTATTTTATTGCGTTGATACATACGCTCCATGGCACCCAATACACCACCTCTTTCGTTCAACCTGTCAAACTCAGCCACCACAGCTTCTTCTACCAGGTCCGTTAATTCTTCAATTAAAAAACTGCCCTGGTTTGGGTTCTCATTTTTAGCTGTTCCCAACTCACGGTTTATGATTAATTGAATGGCCATTGCGCGGCGTACACTTTCTTCGGTTGGTGTGGTTATGGCCTCGTCGTAGGCGTTTGTGTGAAGGCTGTTGCAGTTATCGTATATGGCATACAATGCCTGCAGGGTGGTGCGTATATCGTTGAAGTCAATCTCCTGTGCATGCAGGCTTCTGCCCGAAGTTTGTATGTGGTATTTTAGTTTTTGGCTGCGCTCGTTTCCATTGTATTTGTACTTGATGGCCTTGGCCCAGATGCGGCGGGCCACCCTGCCGATCACACTGTATTCAGGGTCCATACCGTTGCTAAAAAAGAAAGAGAGATTGGGAGCAAAATCGTCTATGTGCATGCCACGGCTAAGGTAATACTCAACAAACGTAAAACCATTAGCAAGGGTGAAGGCCAGCTGAGTAACCGGGTTGGCTCCGGCCTCTGCAATATGGTAGCCGCTAATGCTTACGCTGTAGAAATTGCGAACGTTGTGGTTGATGAAATACTCCTGCACGTCGCCCATTAATTTTAAGGCAAACTCGGTGCTGAAGATGCAGGTATTTTGCGCCTGGTCTTCTTTTAAAATATCGGCCTGCACCGTACCCCTTACCTGTGCAAGCGCCTGCGTTTTTAATTGGTTGTAGATGTCTTCGGGCACTACCTCGTTACCACTCAATCCTAATAATTGTAAGCCAAGCACGGGTTGCTTTGCCTGCGCATCGTTCAGCACTTCCATGGGGTGCCTGCCCGGCGAAGAAGGATCGTAATACATCGGCCGTTCGCTGTGTTCGTATTTTGTTTCGAAGGCTTTTTCCACTGCCTCCCATGCATTGTTTTCTGTGATCCATTTTTCGCATTGCTGGTCAATGGCGGCGTTCATAAAAAATGCAAGTAACATGGGAGCAGGTCCGTTTATGGTCATGCTAACGGAGGTGCGTGGGCTGCACAAATCGAACCCACTGTATAATTTCTTGGCATCATCTACCGTGGCAATACTTACACCACTGTTGCCCACTTTACCATAAATGTCGGGGCGAATAGCAGGGTCTTCCCCATAGAGCGTTACACTGTCGAAAGCGGTTGATAATCGCTTTGCGGGCTGACCTAACGATACATAATGAAAACGTTTGTTGGTACGCTCCGGGCCACCTTCGCCGGCAAACATGCGGGTAGGGTCTTCCTCGCTGCGTTTTAAAGGAAATACGCCTGCGGTGAAAGGAAATTTGCCCGGAAAATTTTCCTGCAAACGCCATAACAAAATATCGCCCCAATCTTTAAACTTTGGAACCGATATACGCGGAATGTTTGTCTGGCTGAGGCTCTTTGAATACAGGGGTTGTTGTATCACTTTGCCCCTTACGTCATACTCAAAAAATTCTTTTTGATAACTGGCTGTGGTTGCTTCCCACTCGTCGAGTAATTTTTTACAAACAGGCAACAATTGCTTTTGGTGCGTGGCTACAACTTTTTCAATTGACTGTAGCATGGAATGTTCAGTAGCTGCTGTGTCGTTTTGTAAAATGGACAAGGTGCCCTGGAGCTGGTAGAGTTTGGTAGCAATGGCTGCCTGTTCTTTTGCCAACTGGTTATATTTTCTTACTTCATCCGATATTTCGGAGAGATACCGAACCCGTTTTGGAGGTATGATCAATCCTTTGATAGAGTGTCCTGCTTCGGTTGCGCCAGCGGCTTCGTTGCTAAATTTTGAACCGGTCTTTTTCTCAATAATACGGATCAGTTCAACTACCAAACGGTTAATGCCTTCGTCGTTAAACTTGGCTGCTGTTGTACCAATTACTGGCAACGCTTCATCTTTGGCCGACCATAACCCATGGTTTCTTTTGTATTGTTTTCTTACGTCGTTTAATGCATCCAATGCCCCGGCTTTATCAAATTTATTGATGCAAACTACATCGGCATAGTCCAGCATATTTATCTTTTCCAATTGAGAAGCTGCACCATATTCAGGGGTCATTACATAAAGACTTACATCGCAAAAATCCAATATGGAAGCATCACTTTGGCCTACACCGGCACTCTCTAAAATAATGAAATCGTAGTGTGCCGCTTTTACAATATCAATGGCTTCCTGTACATGTTTACTTAAAGCTTTATCACTTTCGCGGGTGGCCAGGCTGCGCATGTATACCCGTGGATGATGGATGGAATTCATGCGAATACGGTCGCCCAATAAGGCGCCCCCTGTTTTCTTCTTACTTGGGTCAACTGAGATGACTGCGATGGTTTTAGTTGGGTACATGGTTAAGAACCTGCGTACAATCTCATCGGTTACGGAAGACTTGCCTGCGCCACCGGTACCGGTAATGCCTAACACAGCCCCCCTGCCCCCCAAGGGGGGTTCTGTGTGATGGGTATTTTCCAAAACTTCGTTTTGGTTGGGGTGCTGATTTATCGGTGTTTGTGAGTGATTGGTTAGTGTCTTATGTTCATTGCCATTTTTACCATTCAGTTTAGTGAGGTACCCTGAAAAGTCCTGTCCATTTTCAGCAAGTGTTATTGCCCTTGCAATTGAAATAATGTCCTTACTTTCTCCCAGGGCATTGTGTCCATTGGTGGAGTGCATTTTTGAGAACCCCCCTTCGGTGGACAAAGGGGCCGAAATAATGTCCTTATTTTCCGCTAAAGCAAAACTCCCATTTGCATCATTCACATCATGCAGAACCCCCCTTCGGGGGGCAGGGGGGCCGGATGGCAGGGTTCCTGTTGCCTTTTCTATCACATCCTCTATCATGCCTTCCAATCCCATAGTTCGGCCATCATCGGGGCTATAAATTCTGGTAATGCCGTAGTCGTGCAATTCCTTTATCTCTGAGGGAAGAATGGTTCCACCACCACCGCCAAAAATTTTAATATGGCTGCTGTCGTTTTCGTCCAGCAGGTCTTTCATGTATTTGAAGAACTCAACATGACCACCCTGGTAGCTGGTTATAGCAATCCCCTGTGCATCTTCTTCAATGGCACATTCTACTATTTCTGCAACACTCCGGTTATGGCCGAGGTGAATGATTTCAGCGCCTTTGCTCTGTAATATTCTCCGCATAATGTTGATGGCTGCATCGTGCCCATCGAATAACGAAGCTGCTGTTACAATTCTAACTTTATGTTCGGGTGTGTTTGCCATTTAAAGTACTTTATTAATGCTTCGGGGCAATGTTTAAAATGCCCTGGTTTAACATCATTCTTTGGGTGATTATACTGATAATTTCAGCTTTCAAAATTAGGGCATTTCGGGGCAATGCTAACGATTGTTAGTACCTGGCATCGTATACTTTCCATGGCGGTTGGCCTCACCACACTCACTACTCACTACTGACACTCACTACTCACCACTGACCACTGACTACTCACGACTCACCCTTTTATAAATCCTTCATTTTTAATTATATCTTACCAGGCCAATTCTATTAACCCATGAATGTTTTTCTTTTTAAAAAAATCCATCAAGATGGACTGGTGGATGCAACAACGCTCGAGAACATTGAAGCGCATGAAAAGAATACCCCGGTATCGGTGTATTGGGACTTACTTACCCTTTTGTACGCAGGTATTTTTCTGCTGACCACCGGTGTTGGAATCATCATTTATAAAAACATAGACTCGATTGGCCAGACTACTATTACCCTGACGTTGGCGGTTGCGTGTGTTGCCTGTTTTTATTACAGTTTACAAAAAGCTCCCGGTTTCAGCAGGCAGCAGGTTCAATCACCCAACGTACTGTTCGATTACATTGTTTTATCAGGCTGTTTGCTATTATTGATTCTGCTTGGCTACCTGCAGTTTCAATATGGCTTGTTTGGAAACAGGTGGGGTATGGCAACATTTATTCCGATGGTTTTGCTATTTGCAGCAGCTTATTATTTTGACCATATAGGAATATTGAGTATGGCTATAACCAATCTTGCAGCCTGTATAGGCATTTCAATAACACCGCTCCGGCTTTTGCAGAACAATGATTTTAACAGCCATTCGCTCATTTACAGCGGAGTAGCTTTGGGGGTTCTTTTAATTGTTGCCGGTATTTTATCAGTACATCAAAATTTTAAAAAGCATTTCGGGTTCACTTACAAAAATTTTGGGTACCATTTGTTTTTTGTTTCTTCCATTGCCGCATTGGTAGTATTTAATTCGATATACCTGGTGCTATTTCTTTTTTTATGTGGTGCCGGTTTTTACCTCTATACACAGGCTTTAAAAGATAAGTCGTTCTACCTGCTGGTAATGACCACACTGTATATGTATGCCGCCATTACCTATGTAGTAATAAAAAACCTGGTAAGTTTTGACCGGCAGGGTGATGCCGGCATTTATCTTATATTAATGTACCTGATTGGTTCAGCAATTGGTTTGGTATTATTTATTATGAAGAACAACAAAAAAATTAAAAATGCTGGCATATAACAAAACCACTCTGGAGAATCTTGCCATTCATGAGGCTGCCGAAGAAGCTGCAGACCTTAATTTGATTTCGCCTCAAAAGGAAACAGAGATCAAAACCCACTACATGGTTGACCTATACTCCCCCAACATATTTGTTAGAATTGGACTTGGGTTGTTAACCACTTTTATTGTGCTGTCTTCAGTTGGTTTAATTGGGTTTATTACAAATTTCAGTTCGCCACTGGTTTTTATGATAGTGTTCGCAGGCGGCTGTTATGCCGTACTCAGCTATGTAACCGCTACTAAAAAACATTTCAACTCCGGCGTAGACCATGTGCTGATGTTAGCAACCATCGTGTTTTTTACCGGGGCATTTTTAGAAATGATGCCGAAAGGAGTGAACGAAGATTTGCTGACCTCTGCTTTTGTTGGTATTATCAGTCTTTGTTTTTTTCTCCGGTTTGCTGATAGTATCATGGCCATTGTTTCGTTTGGTGCATTGGTAGTTTTTATTGTAAATGTTGGTATATACTTAGGCACATCAGCAAAAATTATTTTGCCTTTTATTATGATGGCATTTGCTGCCGTTGTGTATTTCGTTTGTAAAAAAAGTAAGAGCGAAAGGATGCATGTGTATTATTCAAAGGGAGTATTTGTACTTCAAATATTGTCTGTACTTACATTTTATGTTGCAGGCAATTATTTTGTTGTAGCCGAATTTTCAAAAGAAATCTTACCTGGTTCGGCCAACACCTCACTGCCACTGCTATTCAAATATTTTATGTGGGCATTCACTGTATTTATTCCATTGGGCTATGTAGCTACAGGCATAAAATACAAAGATGTAATATTATGCAGGGTGGGCATTTTATGCATAGCAATTACGGTACTTACCTATCGTTATTACTACTCCATTTTACCGGCAGAAGCAGCAATGGTATTAGCGGGTATGATTATTTGCCTAGGTGCTTACCTGCTTACCAAATATTTAAAAAAATCTAAAGGCGGTTTTATATTTGAAAATGTAAAAAGAAGAAAACAGGAGACTGCCAATTTAGAAGGTGTAATAATTGCAGAAACATTTGGCCAGAGTAAAGCTACCCTTCAGCAGGAAACGACCTTTGGCGGAGGAAGTTTTGGTGGAGGTGGTGCAGGCGAACGCTTCTAGATTAATTGTTTCAGTACTTTCATGCTCAAATCTGATGGCTATGCATTTCACAATTGTTATAGATGATTCCGGCCTACATCCTGTTATAACCATAGCCGAAGCCGAACAAAAAGCACAGGTGGAGATCTATACTTTTGGGGCTTTACTTAATAAATTTTGTAAGCAACACAATGGTGAAAACTTCAATGTAATTGATGGTTTTGAAAGTGTGCACAATGCTAAACAACATATTACGGTAGCTTTTAAAAGTGCCAGGCTTTCACCTTTTGTTTGCCGCATAAAAAATGCAAAATATCATTTTGGCGAAGCTGACCATAAGCTTACCAAATTTTCGTTGAGCGATAGCGCTATCCACGGGCTTCTGTTCGACCAGGTTTTTTCAATTATTGACACGATTGTAACAGACGAATATGCAAAAGTTATTTTACAATATGTGTATGAGAACCAAAACGAAGGATTTCCATTTTTGTATAGGTGCGAAGTGGAATATTGTTTGAAAAAGGATTGTACACTGTGCATTAAGACCACCATTACAAACATTGATGACCAGTTGGTGCCTGTAGCGGATGGCTGGCATCCGTATTTTGCTTTGGGTGATAAAATAGACGTTTGCCAACTGGAATTTCAGAGTAAGGAAAAACTTGAATTTAATGAGGCACTTATACCAACTGGAGCTAAAACGCCTTACCAGGAATTTGGCTCATTAAAAAAGTTAGGCTCCACCTGGTTAGATAATTGTTTTACAGTAAACTTTGCTGAATGCCAGCCGATGGTTGTTTTTAGAAACCCAATAAGGAAGATACAGGTAGAAATTCATCCATCAGAACAATACCCTTACCTCCAGATTTTTACCCCGCCTCACCGTAACAGCATTGCAATTGAAAACCTGAGTGCTGCACCGGACGCACTTAACAATTTTATGGGGTTACAAGTGCTGGAACCACAGGAACGAATTTCCTTCTCAACAAAATTTATAATTAAATCTTTGTAACCTAGTTATGCCTTCATCATCAGAACGAGTGCTTACCACCTTTGCAGCAAAATTTACGACAACGCCCCGTCTATACTTTGCTCCCGGCCGAATTAACCTTATTGGAGAGCATGTAGATTATAACGATGGTTTTGTTATGCCGGCCGCAATTAATAAAGGCATTTGGTATGCAGTAGCACCAAACACTACCAACACAGCAAGTTTTTATTCCACCGATTTACACGAAAGTTTATCAATTGAGGTAACCAATGTTCATAAAATGGATGGCTGGAAGAATTATGTTTTGGGCATAATGGACCAGGTACAAAAGGCCGGTTATGTTATTGGTGGATTTGACTGTGTTTTTGGTGGCAACCTTCCCGTCGGTGCCGGCATGTCGTCGTCGGCAGCCGTGGAGTGTGGCTTATTGGTTGCCTTAAACGATCTTTTTCAATATGGACTTGACCGGGTTACTATAGCTAAAATGGCTCAAAAAGCTGAGCATACTTATCCCGGAGTTCAATGTGGCATCATGGATATGTTTGCCAACATGATGGGCAAAATGGATCATGTAATACTGTTGAATTGTATGAACCTTGATTTCAAATACCTGCCATTGCCATTAACGGAATACTCCATCATACTCATCAATACAAAAGTGCATCACTCCCTGGCAGGCAGTGCTTATAACGAAAGGAGAAATGAATGTGCGGAAGGATTTAAGATTTTAAAATTGCTGGTGCCGGAAGTCACCTCGTGGCAGGATCTGTCAAGGGCCGATGTAGAGAAAAACAAAGCGCAATTACCCGAAAATATATACAAGCGAAGCCTGTATGTTACCGGTGAAATAGAAAGAACATTAAAAGCCTCGAAGCACCTGGAAAACCACGAGCTTAAGCAGTTTGGAAAATTGATGTTTGAAACCCATGAAGGACTGAGTAAGTTGTATGAAGTAAGTTGTCCCGAACTTGATTTTTTGGTGGAGCAGGCAAAAAAGTTTCCGGCTATAATTGGTAGCAGGCTAATGGGTGGCGGTTTTGGAGGTTGTACCATTAACCTTATTAAAATTAGCGAATGGGGGGCCATAACCCAAACTATTTTAAAGGAGTACAAAGCAGCTTTTAATATTGATGCAGAGGTTTACGATATGGCTTTAAGCGATGGCACTTATGAAGCGGTATAAAGCTGAGTAAAGCAGTTTGTTTAGAAACTCAACAACTACACGAAGCCGCAGAAAGCGCTGCAAGTATAAGAGGGCGACCCCGCAGGTTTGACGGGGGAGCCGCCACAGCGCCGATCAAAAATATATTGCAGGTAAAAAAAGGTTATTAATTACAAAGTAAACGTCCATAATTGCCTGCGCCCTACAAATAGGCGGGTGCACCCCAAATTGTCGCCTGACCGCCAACAGGTCCCCATTGAGGTGCGACAACTTAGGATGCACTCAAACACGCAATCATGCTTATTTCTACGTTCACACCTTTGGGTAGACCTTTAACAGCAACTGTTTCCCTGGCGGGATAACCGGCAGCAAAGTAAGAACCATACACTTCATTTACCCGGGCAAAAAAATTCATATCCGAAAGAAAAATGGTTGTTTTGGCAACATGCGTAAAATTCATTCCCGCTTGGTGCAAAATAGCCTCCAGGTTGCGCATGCATTGGTGCGCCTCCACACCTGCATCGCCTGTAAGTAACTCGTTGGTTTGTGGGTTTATCGCAATCTGTCCGCTTATGTAGAGCGTATTATTTACAAGTACCGCCTGGTTGTAAGGCCCAATAGGTGCCGGTGCGTTGGGCGTATTAATGATTGTTTTGCTCATAAAGATTTCATTAAAAAGGCCAAGTTGATATAATTTCCTCCAACTAACAAACCTAATTTTATGCCTCAAATTTAAAAATGAGGGTAGCTGTAATTGCAGACCAGGAATTGGTAAAGTGTTTCAACGATTGTAGCGGAGTGCAGTTAACTCATCACCATGCAATTAACGAAATTGATGCCCGGCCTGATGTTATTTTTTATTTGTTGGATGAAGAAACGTTGCCAGGTGGTACCAAAACTTTAACCGCCTTTGATTGCCCGGTGATAGTGAATGCAGTTTGTACAACTTTAGATGCGTTACCAGAACGGGTCTCGAGAATAAACGCCTGGCCGGGGTTTTTACAAAGACCATTAAAAGAAGTGGTTATAAGGGAAGCAGACAAGTGGTTCCTGACTGAGTTATTTGCTCTATTTAATTGGCAATACAGGTTTGTTGAAGATACACCCGGCATGATTACAGCAAGAATTGTGGCAATGATAATTAACGAAGCATGGTTTGCTTACGAAGATGGAGTAAGCACAAAAGAAGCGATTGACCTTGCTATGAAATTGGGCACTAATTATCCTTATGGCCCTTTTGAGTGGGGCAGTAAAATTGGTCTTAAAAAAATTGCTTCGCTATTGACGCAATTGTCAGAAACTGAGCCCAGGTTTACACCGGCTCCTTTACTAATTAAAAGTGTAAACCCATGGCGTTAATCATAAATATAGATACGGCAACAGATAACGCATCAGTAGCGTTGTGTAAAAATGGAAGCCTTGTAGCAATTAAGAGCAACGAGCAGCAAAAGGAGCATGCAGCCTTTGTTCATAAGGCTATTGAAAGCTTATTGCAGCAGAGTAAGATAACGATGAATGAAGTGAATGCCTTTGCCGTGACTTCGGGGCCGGGTAGCTATACCGGCCTTAGGGTAAGTATGGCGGCGGCAAAAGGTTTGTGCTATGCACTTAACAAACCATTGATTTGCCTGAACACATTACTGGTGATGGCATGTGCTGCTAAAAATATGATTATTAAAAAAGGACTGCCCGTTTTTGAGGGCCAGTTATTGTGTCCTATGATTGATGCCCGCAGAATGGAAGTTTTTATGGCTATGTATAATATGGATTTGGAGGAGGTGCTACCAACGATGCCAAAAATTTTAGCCATTGAATTTTTGCAAGATGTGGAAAACAAAAACATTTATTTTTTCGGAAATGGAAGTTTAAAAATATTTTATCTTCCACAAAACAATGTTGAGATTATAAATGTTATCACTTCTGCTGAATATTTAGGCATTCTTGCTGACGAATATTTTAACAAAAATCAATTTTCAAACGTTACTTATAGCCACCCTCAATATTTTAAGGAATTTTATTTCGGGGATAAAAGAGTAGATATACAAAAAAGCTGATGTGTGTTTGATATATTCTTTATTATATATATATTTACTATGTTTCATAAACCCCCCATAGCCATGATTAATTCCTCACAAAGTATTACTATCTCAAGCAAGGAAGATAGTAACACCATTAAATTAGACTTCCTGCATGTTAAGAAATCTTCGCTCATTTTAAGGGCTTTAAATCACAAACTTCGCCAGCAAATGATTAAGCTATTAGACGAGAGTGAACGCTTAACGGTAACAGAAATTTATGTGAAATTGAGATTGGAACAATCCGTGGCCTCTCAGCACCTGGCCATTTTACGCAGAACCGGAATAGTGATGACACAACGCGATGGAAAATTTATTTATTATGCTGTTAATTACAATCGTGTTGCCGAGGTTAACCAGTTTGTAGAAAATTTAGTTAGTAAATAATTGGAAGTATTTCACGGTATTAAGGATGTTCATAAAATGGACATCCTTTTTTTGTGCCTGTATTATCTTATTGATACTGAATGTAGATGGGAGCAGGTACCAGTTTCATCACTTCCGTTGGTTGCATTTCTACTGAATCGGTTTTGGTATCGTTCTTATAAAATATTTTGAACCCCGTCCATTGAACAGGCTCTCTTTTTATGAACCACTCATAGGTGCTGAACTTTTTTTCGCGATAACCCCATCCATCCATATCCATTACAAAGTGTACTTCGGGCCTTAACTGTATGTCCTTATAATTCTCAACCATTTTTTTTGTAAAGCGATGTACCACTAAAATTTTGGGAGGAAGATCATAAGTTTTGACCAGGTCGGCCAAATATTGTGTAGCATAATTAATATCGGCAGCATTAAACGACCCGATGCGTGAACCTGGGCGGCTGCCTGTTTTAATTGAAAACTCCGGATCAATACCCAAATGCACATTTGGTTTTTTGAGGTATTCTTTCAACATGAGTAATTTCCCTTTGCAGGGTGCTTAGTCCAATTTGCAAATCAATAAATACCAAAGCATCTATTCGCCTGGCCATTTTTAGTACCGTATCAATTTGCGCAAAGGGTATTCGCAAAGTATACTTGCTTTCTTTAGCAGAACTTCCCTGTGAAGTTTGTATATTTTAATGAGATTCATACTTTATAAATGGTGGGATAGTTTTATTTGATTAATAGTGCAAGATCCACGCTCTCAGCTTTTCTAAATGGCATAATTATTTTTTCATCTATGCATTAAAGACGAATATTAATGCATCGTTCTAAAAAGGGTGGCCAGGGAATAAGTAGCCTATGGTCGCCTGATTTTTAATTATAACTCAGTAAAAAAAGATTCAATAAAAATGGGTGAAAGCAATGACCAAATCAGGATGACCGATCTATTAAAAAGGTCGCAGCAAAATACAGGCATATCCGGTTGGGAGTACGATGCAACCGGTGGTCTGCTTTCGTGGGTTGATGCATCGGGTAATTTTTTGACCCGTAGAATTGACAGCAACCAATTGGTAGCTACTAAAGAATTGTTTGGTGAGATTTTGTTGGAAGATGTGCCTTTAGTTAAAGAGGCATTTTATTCCTCAATCAAAAATGGTACTGCCGTAGTGGAGTATCGAACAAAAAATGAAGAAGTTCCGCACTATTATAAAGCTTTTTTCAGATTAGAAACCTCCCCAAACGGAAGTGGCAAGAACTACACAGGTACTATTCAAAATATAACTGAGTTTAAGCAGGCCGAAAACCACTTACGGCACGTAAACGAAGCTTTTCAACAAAGTGAAGAATTAGCCAACCTGGGTAACTGGCAAACCAACCTTTTTACCGGCGACTATAATTATTCGGGCAACCTGTACAAAATTTTTGGGGTTGAGGAGAACCAGTTTTTTTCGGGGCTGGAAAGTTTTTACAAATTTGTTCATCCGGAGGATAAGGAGAAGATATTTACTTCAGATGAAATCGTCCATCATGCTGAAACGCCCCATCATTTTAATTTTCGTATTGTAACCCCTGCAGGGGAAGTAAAGCATATAAAAAGCATCAGTAAATCGATACAAAACCATAAAGGGGAACGGATTATTTTAGGTACAATACAAGATGTTACCAGGGAAGAAATGTTAATGATGCGCCTGAGCGAAAAGTCTACATTGAATGAAATGATTTTTGAGCACAGTATTGATTATGTTTCGGCCTTTGACAATAATTTAAACGTTACGGCCTGGAACCGTAAATGCGAAGCAAAGACCGGCCTTTTACGCAAAGATGTTTTAGGCAAACATGTACTGGAAGTATTTCACGGCGATGCAGGACAGGCTATGTTAAGATACCTGGATGAAGCGTTGAAAGGCAACACTGTTCACCGTGAAGAAAAATCAGCAGATAGTAATGACTTTTACGATATGTTTATTTCGCCTATAACCGGTTCGGATGGTTTCAATTTTGGTGTCCTCTGCATTTCGCACGACCTTACTGTTATTAAAAAGGTAACCAACAAACTGGTAGAACTCAACCATATTTTAAAGCATAAGAACCATCAGTTGGAGCAATTCAATAATGAGCTTGCCTCTTTTAGTTACGTTGCCAGCCATGACCTGCAGGAACCATTAAGAAAAATTCAAACTTTCTCTAGCAGGTTAATGGAGAAGGAATACCACTTGCTGTCGCCACAGGGTACCGAATACTTTAAGAGAATGGATATGGCAGCCAGGCGGATGCAAACGCTTATTGACGACCTGCTTACTTTTTCGAGAACAAATTCTCAACCCCGCGATTTTAAATTAAGTGACCTTAACCAAATACTTGAAGAGGTTAAATATGAAATACGGGATACCATCGAAGAGAAAAAAGCAATAATAATATCGGACAAATTACCAACTACCAATGTAATTAATTTTCAGTTTCACCAGTTAATGGAAAACCTGTTGCTCAATGCTTTAAAATATAATAAGCCCGGTGTGCCACCCGAAATTATCATAACCTGCACCAATCATGTATCGGTGTTCGATGGTGCAGATCCCGACCTATTGAGAGGCACTTATTATAAAATTGATTTTAAAGACAATGGCATTGGTTTCGACCAAAAATATCACCAAAGAATTTTCGAGTTGTTTCAACGTTTGCATGGTAAAAGCGAATACCCCGGTACCGGTTTGGGCCTGGCAATTTGCAAGCGGATTATACAAAATCACAAAGGTGCTTTAACTGCCAAAGGAGAACCGGAAGTAGGTGCGACGTTTACAATATATTTACCGGTTTAGTTTGTTTGGTAAACAAACCAAAGAGCAATAAAGAGGTTAAATTTATTTTGGGAGAAACGGGTACGTGGCATAGTTTTTAAATCTGTAGCTGTATTGTAAACGATTTAAAACCATATGTTATGATAGATAACAAAAACGATTTGTCTTTAGCTGATATGAATGGCAATACCAGGAACAACAATGTTTCCAGTGATGAAAATTCCTCCTCGCCAAACAGCGATTCAAGGCTGGGTGAAGATGAAGAAATTCAACAGGAAACTTCTTCAAATGACCTTGACGAAGACAACGAAAAGGTTACCAGCGAAGATGATGACAAAACCATCCAGGCTGGCAAGGCTGCCGGTAACACTGCTGCATCAAAACTGGCAAGCAACCGAAGAGATGTAAGTGAAGTTTCGTCCAGGGCCAATGAAGCAACTGACAGAAACGATTCTGGCAGCGGTGGCATTTCCGCAGGAGGTGCTAAAAGCGGCAGCTCATTACAATAAGTGCCTTGCTTTATTTGTTTATGATCCTTTTCAATTTGCAAATGAAAAGGATCATTATATTTTTAGGGGTGGCCACTTGCATTTGCCCCGGGGAAATTGGCTTTAAACTGTTATATTTAGTCAAATAACACCTCTTGTTAAAAAAGTCAACAATACAGCTATTACGATTTCCCTTCTCTTACTTTTTAATGCCGGTGTTTTGGTTCTCCATAAGTTTCATTCAGCAAATTAACTGGCTCAATACGGTTATCATTTTTTTGATTTTGCACTTGTTGGTATATCCCTCAAGCAATGGATACAACAGCTATATGGATCGTGACGAAGAAAGTATAGGTGGCATAAAAGATCCCATGCAGCCCACACGCCAGCTTTATTTTGTCACCATTTTTTTAGATGTTGGTTCTGTACTTGCCTCGATGTTTATATCATTATGGTTTGCATTGACCATACTTTTATACATTGTATGTAGCAGGTTGTATAGCTACCGTGGCATACGGCTTAAACAGTATCCCATTACAGGGTATCTTACAGTTATTATTAACCAGGGAGCGCTTACATTTTTTATGGTATACCAGGGTGCTTCCAAAATGGTAACGATCGATATGCCCTGGCAAGGGCTGGTAGCTGCAGCTTTTTTAATCGGTGGATTTTATCCCATCACCCAGGTGTACCAACATGCCGCCGACGCAAAAGATGGCGTAGAAACAATCAGCATGCTTGTAGGTAAAAGAGGTACTTTTATTTTTTGTGCGGTTATGTATGCAATAGCACTCGGCGTTTTGTTTTATTATTATTTAATTTCAAAACAAATGAGTTCGTTTTTGGTCTTACAGATCTTTTTTATACCAGTACTCGTATTTTTTGTACGTTGGTTTTTAAAAGTTTGGAAAGATGAAAGCCAGGCAAACTTTACCCACACCATGCAAATGAATTGGTTGGCTAGCACCTGCACCAGTTTAGCTTTTATCACTTTAATTATACTTCACCAATTTGGCTAACATAATTTCCATAGGTACTGCTGTACCTGAATATAAACATGCACAGGAAGACATTTTGCACTTCATGCAAAAGGCTTTTGGTTTAAATAATGACGAAAAACGAAAGCTGGCCTTTTTGTATCATCATAGCAGCATCAACACACGTTATTCTGTTGTCCCCGATTTTGGCCAGCCCGAAGCGGAGTGGTCTTTTATTCCTACAGACCCTACAACTCCCTTTCCTATGCTTGATAAAAGAATGGAACTGTATGCACAGCATTCATTACCGCTATCAGTTGCAGCAATAAACGATTGTATTGATGGTTACATTCATCCCCCGGAGATTACACATTTAATAACTGTTAGCTGTACAGGAATGAGTGCTCCCGGCCTGGATTTACAGGTGGTTGAAGCAATGGGGCTTGCAGCCAATATAAACAGAACATCAGTAAATTTTATGGGATGTTATGCAGCCATTCATGCCCTGAAACTGGCAAAAATGATTTGTGATACCCATGAAGAGGCTAATGTGGTTATAGTAGCAACCGAATTGTGTACGCTTCATTTTCAGCAGGAGTTTACGCTTGATAATGCGGCCAGCAGTCTTTTATTTGCCGATGGTAGTGCAGCAATTTTAGTCTCTTCCAAAACAACTGCTCCACATGCGTTATCTCTGCAATCATTTTACTCTCAAATTGCCTTTAAGGGTAAGAACGATATGGGTTGGGAGATTAGCAACAAAGGTTTTTTAATGAGCCTCAGTGCTTATATTCCTCAGTTAATACAGGAAGATATTTCGTCTCTTGTTACAAATGCTTTAGCCAATGGTAACCTTACTACCGGCGACATTACACATTGGTGTATTCATCCCGGAGGAAAGAAAATTTTAGAGGTGATACAAAAGCAAATGAATTTATGCGATTGCCAAATGGCTTATTCTAAAGAGGTGTTGAGCAATTACGGAAACATGTCTTCGGCCTCGGTTTTGTTTGTCTTAAAAAGCATGATGGAAAAAATGCCAAACGCACCAGCCAATGTTTTTGGCGTAGCCTTTGGTCCGGGTTTAACAATGGAAACCTTCATCGCTTCAAGTGTATGAATGTAAAGGAGCGTTCATATAAAAAGGAATTGCTTGACAGAGACGATATTCCTTTTGATGACATTGTAGCCAACATGAAGGAATTGAATTTTATCAATACCTGGTTAGGGGGGCATCAAATAAGTATAAAAGGATTACAGCAATTGATAGGTGAAACCCAGGCGTTAACCATTTGCGAAATTGGCTGTGGTGGGGGAGACAACCTGGTAGCATTGAACAAATGGTGCCTTCAAAAAAATATCAGCGCATCTTTTATAGGTATCGATCTTAAAGAGCCTTGCATTGCACTGGGCAAAACGCAAACATCACTTTTACAAAACACCACATGGATGGTGAACGATTACAGGAATGTTGTGTTCCAAAATCAGCCCGATATTATATTCTCCAGTTTGTTTTGCCATCATTTTACAAACGGACAATTAAAAGATCAATTACAATGGATGAAGCAAAATAGCAGGATGGGATTTTTCATAAATGACCTTGAGCGAAATGCTGTTGCTTATTATCTTATTAAAGTGCTCACTTTTCTTTTTTCATCATCGTACCTGGTAAAAAACGATGCACCCTTAAGTGTGGCAAGAGGCTTTAAGAAAAGGGAATGGTTCAGGCTGTTGCAATCGGCAAATCTTCCACATTGTCCTGTTAATTGGAAATGGGCATTCAGACACCTGGTAATCTGCAAGCATGGTACAAAATAAACCTTTTGATATAGCAATAATTGGTGGCGGACTTGCCGGGCTTTGTCTTGCCATACAATCAGCAGATAAAGGCTACCACACCATACTTTTTGAGAAAGAGCAATACCCTTTTCATAAAGTTTGCGGCGAGTACATAAGTCTTGAAAGCTGGAGTTTTTTAAAATTACTGGGGGTTCCATTACAAGATTGGGATCTGCCCCTTATAAAAACGCTCCTCGCTACCGATGTGACCGGCAAAGAGTATCGTTTTAATCTTGACCTCGGCGGTTTTGGTATTAGCCGTTATAAGCTGGATGATTGCCTGTACCAGTTAGCCTGTAGTAAAGGGGTTACGGTAAAAACACAAACCAAAGTATTGAATGCAGTTTTAAAACACGACAGGTTTGAAATTGAAACAACCAACGCTCAGTATCTGGCCAGTCTTGTGGCAGGATCGTTTGGCAAACGCACTAACCTGGATGTTAAATGGAACCGTCCTTTCGTTCTACAAAAAAGGGGCAAACTCAATAATTATATTGGAGTTAAATACCACATTCAATACCCCACTCAACAAGATGTTATATCGCTACATAATTTTAAAAACGGGTATTGCGGAATGTCGGCAATAGAGGATGGCAAAAGTTGTTTGTGTTATTTAACCACAGCCGATAACCTGCAAAAGTCAGGTAATTCCATTGCTATCATGGAGCAGCAAATACTTGGAGCAAATCCTCAGTTAAAAAAAATATTTCAGGAAGCTACAATTTTGTATAGTCAGCCGCTAACCATATCGCAGGTTAGTTTTTTAAACAAAAACCAGGTTGAAAATAATATATTGATGATGGGTGATGCAGCAGGTATGATAACGCCGTTATGCGGTAATGGAATGAGTATGGCCATGCATGGAAGCAAACTGGCCTTTAACTGTTTTAACGCTTTCCTTAGCACGCAAATTACAAGACATCAAATGGAAGAGGAGTATAAACATCAATGGCAAAAACATTTTGCCAAAAGATTGTGGGTGGGGCGAAGGGTTCAGGAACTGTTTGGGGGCAACTTTACTACTGCCTTATTCTTAAAGCTTATGAAGAGAGTTCCGGTTGTTGCCTCACAGGTAATTAAAGCCACACATGGTAGTCCTTTTTAAATTTACAGGGGTCTCCCATTAAACATTATTTTAATAGAATTGAGATCATTAAACGCTACCCTGCGTGGTTTGGGTTTTGTTACCCTTGTAACCATTCTCGTTGATAAGCGGGGTGTCGTTTGCATCACTGGTCCGTTGGTTTGCGGCCGCATCCACATATTCTTCTGCGGCATTGCTGCCTTGCCCGTTTACAATATCGTTTTGCTCTTCTTCATTCACAATTTCCTCTCCCTGCTGTGCTTGTGAATCACCTGAGCTGTTAAGGTCATCATTTTGCTCAACATCCGGATTTCCTTTTTTATCTGTTTCCGGAGTTTTTGGACCTGTTGCGTTGTTAACGCCGTTGAAAGTGTTTTTGGTTTCCATACAAGTTTTTTAAAATCGTTACTGATAAAATGGTAATACAAGAAAGGTAAATTATACGGGAGAAGAAAAGTATGCTTCCACAGCTAAGAACGGTTTGGCCCGACCAAACCTAAAGTTGACTACTTTAAAAAATTATCAATTTGCAAAATAGAAATTGGCTTCTCTACAATGTGAAAATGGGTATTATCAACATACGGTTTGGTCGATGGCTTATTTGCGCTGATCAGGAATAACTGGATTTCAGGTTTCTGTGCCAGTATGTTTTTTGCAGCCGGCCAGCCAAGTCCATCAGGAAGATTGTTGTCCAAAATTATAATATCCGGGTTCTTCAGTTTGAATTCGTCCAAACCATCCTCCAGCATGTGCGAGATACTTACTTCACAATTCTTTTTAGTTAGGTAAAATTGCATAAGCAGGCAAAAATCAACTTCGTCATCTATTATCAAGACCTTCTTCTTATCCATAATTCGTTCTCTAAAAAAATAGAGCCAGTATTGAAAACAGAAAAAACTTTTAAAACTTTATTTTAATAACCTGTATTTGTAGAAACAATTTCTCATAGGGGGTACTGGGAGTTTTCGGCCTTTTAAATGTGTTTGCTCATTGCAGTTCTTTCTCACCCAAGGTATCGCTTCAATTATAACTTCCGGCAACCTAAATATTTTACGGCAGGTATCTGCATTTTTATCTTTTAAAAGCTATCTAAATTTAATTTCAAACTTTTATTTTGAAATTGAAGATGCCATTTTTTACTTCAGATGAAATGATCCCGTTAGCTAACCTACCGTGTGGACACATTTTTTTTCTTTTTTCTTTTTGCATTGTAAGAGCGTTCTGTTTATAGAAATCATTCAAAAACGAATATCCAAGCTCCGTAGGTGCTTCCTAATTACTCCCATTATAGGTGGCACCTACGGAGCTGAAGAACTTCAAATTCAGATTTACTACAAAAAGGATGCTCCTGTGGCGCAATCAGCCGTTTTCTATTTATGAAATTTAAAAATCTGAACTTCGAACTTTTGTGTTTACACGATGGGTTAGCTAACGAGACGAAGAAGCTATGGAAAACTGCTGTTGGTTTAATAAGACATCATTTTAAAACAGCTTCTAAGATGTATAGCATATTTAGGTAGCCAGTTGAAATTAATACAAATCGAAGCTGGCTTCTCTGTCTTTACTTATGCTTTAAATTTTTACATGGCATCAATTTTGCCCTCTTGTCAAAAAATACAGATAAAATGAAAAGACAATTATTGGGAATGATCGTTAGCATGATCGGTTTAAGTGCAGTTGCGCAAAAACAAAATTTATCATTTGGGCCAACTGCCGGTTTTGGTCATGCCTGGATGTCGAACACTACAAACGGTAAGTACAAGCCTGCTGGAAATGTAGGGGTGTCGTTGCTTTATAGTGCTAGTCCACATATTGGGTTTGGTGCCGACCTTAAGTTTTCGATTGAGGGTAACAAAACTCAAACAGGTATTCGTGAAGTGGAGAATACCCTTAATTATGTAAGAGTTCCTTTAAAAGTAATTTACTTTTTTGGCGAATACGGCGACCGTATGAGACCTAAACTGGCTGTTGGTCCATCATTTGGTTTTTTGGTAGGAGGTAACAGAGAAATATCTGACAACGATGGTTTGGTAAGTAAGGTGGATGCAAAAGACATTTACAAAGGTTTTGATGCAGGCATCGGAGCCTTGGCCGGGTTAAACTATCGCCTAATTAAAAACACCTGGTTTGTTGCTGAGGTTAATTACTATAATGGCCTTACCAACATAAACCAAGTAGCCAACCTTAACAACAAAAACAGGAATATTGGCTTAAACATAGGTGTCAATTTCGGTATAGGCACGGCCACAAAAACATCAAATTAAAATAACCTTTTAAATTTTTACTCATGAAATTTTTTTATAGTAAACTGGTCACGGTATTTATAGTTAGTGCCGGTTTAATTGCCACAGGTTGTGGTAATTTAAATAAAACCCAAAAGGGTGTAATTATAGGTGCCGGTGCAGGTGGTGCCGTTGGTGCCGGTGTTGGCAAAGCTGCTGGTAATACAGCCTTAGGTGCTATTATAGGTGCTGCGGTTGGTGGGGCTACCGGCGGTATTATTGGTAGAAAAATGGATAAGCAGGCCGAAGAAATGGCTAAAATACCCGGTGCAGAGGTTAAGCGGGTGGGAGAGGGTATAAACGTAACCTTTGAGTCAGGAGTATTGTTTGCCGTTGACCAGTCAACTTTAAATGGCGATGCCCAAACTAAAATTAAAGACCTGGCCACTATTCTAAACAAGAATCCTGAAACTTATATTTTAATTGAAGGCCATACCGATAACTCTGGTAGCAATAGTCATAACATGGCATTGTCCGAAAGAAGGTCAAAGGCAGTTTCTGAATTTTTGAAGAATCAAAGCATTGCAACGTCAAGATTGAAAACAGCCTGGTATGGTGAAACACAACCAAAAGTTGCCAACGATACCGAAAGTAATAAAGCTCAAAACAGAAGGGTAGAGTTTGCAATTTATGCTAACGAAAAATTGGTAGAGCAAGCCAAGGCAGAAGCAGGAAATCAATAATTTCTATTCCACAGAAAAACCAGTTTATTCAATGTTCAAGGGGCGTTATGGGTGCAATACCTTTAACGCCTTTTTTGTTGTGTGGTAAAAATTATCTAGGCCAATTACTATTATCCTACAGCAGTGCCAACAGTTGTTGGCTTTAAACAAGACCTTATTCGAATAAAATTGACATAAAAAAAGTGCAGGGTAGCTGCACTTTAAAAAAGTTTTCATCTTATATGTTATACTGATCTTCTTCCGCCAATTAAGGAGATAAGGAAGAGAACAATAAAAACGAAGAACAGGATTTTTGCAATACCTGCTGCTCCAGCAGCTATACCACCAAATCCAAAAACTGCAGCTATAATAGCTATGATTAAAAAGGTTACTGTCCAGCGTAGCATGATTAGAAATTTTAAGGTGATTAATATTTGTATCAATATTTAAATAATCGTACCAGAAAAAACGCCTGATCTATCTTATGCTGCTTTGTTTATTAATATTGTTACTGGTAGCTTTTCATTGATTTTTGTAAAGTACACGGAACACTAATGACAGAGGTTTTATCCTATCTGGAGACAATTCGGTTTACCCGGGCTAATCATAGTTTGAAAATTTCTATTTAAACACAAGAAAAACCAAATGAAAGTAATTTGAATTATCACGACATGCCTGATATAGCCAATAACCCTATTGGTGCAAAAAATTAGATTGGAAGGTTTATTGATATATTATTCTGTAACAATAAGTTAGGTGATTTTTTTAAAGTTTTTAATCTCTTCGGAGAGTATGTTGGGGAAATACTTCTACAAGTCTGGTTATTTTTGTAACTTTCAGAAGTTAAAAAAATATACATAATATTTTTAATTATGTATATATTATTAAAATTTAAAACCTTGAAGATATTTTTCCCCAAATAGGAATTTGGTGCTTTACTTGAATATCACATCAAAGAATTGATTTAACCCTAAAATTAGAAAACATGCTCAGTCAAATCCAAACCCAAAAACAACAATTAAAAATTTTACCTCAGCAGATTCAAATGCTGAACATTTTCCACCTTAATGTTTTAGAGCTCGATCAAAGAATACAAGATGAAGTAGATGAAAATCCCCTTCTCGAAAAAAATGATGAAGAAGATAGCCAAAATGCTGACAAGTTAGCTAAGGAGGCTGTGCAAGACTTTCAGGATTGGGAAGAGCATGGTTACGACGATATTCCCGACTATAAAACGGAATACGAAAACTACTTTAACAGCGAAGCAATACCCAACATACCCATTAAGGCAAGTACAGATTTTAGAGAAGTACTGAAAGACCAGATTAGGTATAGCGAGTTAAATAAAAGACAGTTGCATTTAGCCGATTATATGATTGATTGTTTAAGTGGCAACGGCTTTTTACTACAGAACATTGAAGACATGGCGGATGACCTGTCTTTTAAAGAAGGAATGATTGTAGAACCCGGGGAGTTGGTAGATGTGGTAAAGGCCATTCAACTGTTGGAGCCAGTGGGTATCGGGGCAAAGAATGCAAGGGAATGTCTTTTAATTCAGCTGCATCGTTTTGATAAAAAGGGCCCTGATGTAAAAAAGGCTATCCAGTTATTAGAGCATCATTACAGCGACCTCAGCCATAGAAATATGGATAAAATTATGGAGGCTCTTGAGATTGAAGAAGACGAATTGAAGATCATTCTTAAGCTCTTGTCTTCTTTGAAAATGAAGCCCATTCTGGAAGAAATTGAGGGCAACCTGAACGTAAACAATAACATTCTTCCCGATTTTATTTTAACGGTAAACGAAGAAGAAAACATAGAAGTCAATCTCTTCAAATCCCGCTCTTCGTCTCTATACATCAACCAGTCGCTGATGGAAACTGTACACAATTCTTCTTTAACACGCAATAAATCGGCTACCCAATATTTAAAAAGTAAGCTTAACTCAGCCCAGTGGTTTGTAAACGCCATTAAGCAAAGAGAAAGTACCATGATGCAAATTATGAGAGCTATGGTAGAGCTGCAACGTGAATACTTTATTTATGGAGATGTTAGTTTATTGAAACCAATGATCCTTAAAAATATAGCGGATAAAGTGGGCGTTGACATATCCACTGTTTCAAGAGTAACCTCTAATAAGTATGTAGATACTCCGTTTGGTATAATTTTGTTGAAAAACTTATTTACAGAAGGTATTATTAATAAAGAGGGTGAAGTAATAAGCAACCGTGTTATTCAATCTGCTATTGAAGGAGTTATAGAAAAAGAAGATAAAGCAAACCCCTTTACCGATCAGCAATTAGTGACTATATTAGCAACCAAAGGAATAATTGTTGCCCGCAGAACTATAGCTAAATACAGAGAGCAATTACAAATACCGGTTGCACAATTAAGGCGCATGTGGGCATAACCCCTTTTTATTTTAATAACTTTTTCAACTTCAAAACTTATTAATGAATCGAATTCTGGTTATTGACGATGACGTGGACATGTGTTTGTTATTGAAACGCTTTCTTACAAAAAATGGCTATGAGGTAGTATTGACACATAATGGAAAAAAGGCCATTGAAGAATTGGAACAGCATGAACCTAATCTGGTACTGTGCGACTTTAGGTTGGATGATATGGACGGAAAAGAATTACTTGTAAAGATTAAAGAAAGATATCCGCAAATCCCGGTTATAATTGTTACCGGTTACAGCGATATTAAAGTAGCGGTTGATGTAATGAAACTGGGCGCTTACGATTATGTTACCAAGCCCTTATTTCCCGACGAAATCTTACTCAGCATAAAAAAGGCCTTACAAACCAAACCTTCCAATACCCGCCAGGAAGCTAATATGGTATCTGCTCCACAGGCAGAGGATGAAGCAAAAAAGGGCAAAATTAAAACCATAACATCGGGACAGTATATTTTTAGCGACAGCCCCGAGTTTAAGGCGATACTTAAGCAGATTGACCTTGTAGCACCTACCAATTACAGCATTTTAATTTATGGTGAAAGTGGCAGTGGTAAAGAGGCCATTGCCCAGGAAATTCATAAACGCAGCCGTAGAAAAGACCAGCCTTTTGTAGCAATAGATTGTGGCGCCTTGTCGAAAGAACTGGCAGGCAGCGAGCTATTTGGCCACGAGAAGGGATCCTTTACCGGTGCTTTAAATCAAAAGATTGGAAATTTTGAAATAGCCAACGGGGGTACCATTTTTCTTGATGAAGTTGGCAACCTCTCATACGACATACAAGTGGCATTGCTGCGTGTGGTACAAGAGCGCAAAATGAGGCGTATTGGAGGCAATAAGGACATTGACCTTGATGTTAGAATAATTATTGCAAGCAACGAAAGATTACTGGATGCTGCCCGCAGAGGAAAGTTTAGAGAAGACCTGTACCACAGGTTTAACGAGTTTAGTATTGAGGTACCACCTTTAAGGGAGCGTAAGCATGACATTATGATTTTTTCGAAGCACTTTTTAAAGATTACAAACGATGAACTGGGCAAAAACATAAAAGGCTTTTCGCCTGAGGTTGAATCGATTTTTAAAAATTACGTATGGCATGGTAACCTGCGGGAGTTAAAAAATGTTGTAAAACGTGCAACGCTTTTATGCGAAACTGACTATATAATGCCAACCGTTTTGCCGTTCGAGATAACCAATTATGCCAGGCTGCAGTTTGATGATAGTCCCGAAGAAAGTTCTTCTGTAATTCAATTTTTGGTGCCCGAACCAGAGCCGGTAACTGTTGCAGCGCCAGCCTTTATGTCGGCCGCACCTGAGTCCGTATATACAAGGCAATACGAAATAAACGAACACAGCCTAAAAGGTGCAAGTATTGATGCCGAATACGAACTAATTGTAGAAGCATTGCGCAAGGCTAATTACAATAAAAGCAAAGCCGCTAAAATTTTGAATGTGGACCGAAAAACATTGTACAACAAAATGAAACAGTACAAGCAGTTCAACAGCGATCTTTAAAAAACTACACCGTTTTTCCACGAATTGTTTTCAATTAAAGTATAGGTGTTTCAAATATTTGTGGAGCAAACACATCATAGTCACCGGGTTTTATTCAACTTACATTTACTCATAAGTCATTAGCCAGCCAGCCTTTGACTTATGTCATTTAAAAACCGTACTTGATATGGCAGTTGCGGACCAGCCACTAAAAATATTAATTGTTGATGATGATGAGGATGATTTTTTCATTACCTCTGACTATATTAAAAGTATTCCTAACAAAGCGTTTAAAGTTGATTGGTCGTACAATTACAACGATGCCATTTCCAAACTTACTTCGCACCAGTACGATATTTATTTTGTGGATTATCGCCTGGGTATTAAAACGGGTATGGACCTGTTAACCGATGCCATTGCCTCGGGTTGCGAGGCGCCAATAATTTTACTAACAGGCAAGGGAACACAGGAAATTGATGTGAAGGCTATGGAAAGCGGTGCTTACGATTACCTCATAAAATCGGAATTGAACACTGAAAAACTCGAGCGATGCATTCGTTATTCGCTGGAACGTGCCTCCAGTATCCAGGCATTAAAAGCAAATGAACGCAAGTACCGTAACATGTTCGAAAAGTCGAAAGACGTGGTTTTTCTTACAACAAGCGACTTAAAAATTGTTGATATAAACTATGCGGTTACGGAGTTGTTGGAGTATGAACTGGAAGAACTTCTTTGGATAATGGTAACTGACTTATTCAATAACCCTAAGGAACTCGTTTATTTTACAAAGGTTCTAAAAGAATTAGGCGAGATCAACGACTACGAAGTTGACTTGTTAGCCAAAGGAGGGGATGTAAAAACCTGCATAATATCTGCCAGTTACGAAATAAACAATAATGGCGACAAATATGTGCAAGGCATTATTCACGATAATACCAGCAGAAAACGTGCAGAAAAATCTGCTTTGCAAGCAGAGAAGTTAGCTGCAACAGGGCGCCTGGTACGTACACTTGCACACGAAGTGAGAAACCCGCTCAACAATATCAATCTGTCCGTGGAGCAATTAATGGAACAGGACCGGGGTTCTGATGCGCAGGTATATCATGAAATTATACAGCGTAACGGAAAAAGGATCGGCGATATCATTACCGAATTGCTAAACTCTTCCAGGGTTTCTTCTCAAATAAAAATAGAGCCCTTAAGCCTGCAGGATGTAATGGACAACGCCATTGCTGCCGCTGAAGACCGGCTTACGTTGAAAAAAATTAGTTTGGAAAAAAAGTATGCTGCCACACCGGCAGTTTCTTTATTAGACGAAGAAAAAATAAGAATGGCTCTCTTAAATATTATCATTAACGCAATAGAAGCCATGGAGGAGGAAAAGGGTAGGCTGGAAGTGATGATATCCTCGACAGATGAAGAGCATGTACTGGAGATTAAAGACAACGGTTGTGGAATTAGCGAGGAAAATATGCAACGATTGTTTGAGCCTTATTTTACTTCTAAACGAAATGGTATGGGCCTGGGGCTTGCATCTACCTTAAATATTATCCAATCACTCAATGCTCATGTTGATGTTAAGTCCGAACTCGGTAAAGGAACCTCATTCATCATTGGATTTAAAAAAGCCTGAGTACAACCCAGGCTTCTATTTATGATGAAAAACGAATAGTAAACTTCTTTTCTTTCCACTAAAATCCATATTGCTGCAACTCTGATGCAGGGTTAAAATCGTAACTGGCACCATTGGGTTCGGTATAATCCATCAGCTCATAAATAAAACTTTTAATCCTGCTGAACAGGTTGGTCTTTTTATCATTCTTGTAATCAAAATATTCAACCTTTAAAATTTTAACGCAAATAAGTAACTGGCTGTTCAATGCTCTGTCCACTTCTTCGGCCGGCAGTTCCAGCGACAATAGTTCTTCAGGATCTGAAATGATTCTTCCTTTCCCAACAATGTTAAGTGCATAGCTATTTCCTTTTTTAAAATACCGTAAGGTTGCGCTAAATTCTTTATCTATTTCGCTAATGAAGTGCCTGGGCCGCGAGGTGTAAAACCAGATACACCCGTTGTCGTCCACATGGTCGGTAACAATAAGGTTATTTGGTAATTTTAGAACGCTGTTGGTTTGACAATGCATTAAAGCTACTCTTGTATCATGTATGCAATTGGTAATGAACTGTAAATTTTTATCAGTATGCATCTAATTTAATTATACTAAATAATACTTCTAAAAGTGTACCATTTTTTTACGGTTGGGTTCTATATACCGTGGGGAACTTATTCTACAGGGTTGATGTTTTTAGGGTAAGATTAACCTGCAATGTTGGACAGCAGACTTAGTTTACTGAAATCTTGCTTATAGTGATTAAGGAAGCCTGAAATTGCTGTGTGTCTTTCCCTGATTTGTTTGAAAAAGTGGTACACTTCATCCTCATTTTGCAGGAAAGAAAGTACTTCATCTATACGCGAAATTATAAATTGATGATCGGCTATAATATGTTGAAACCATGCATAACAGCCGTTGAGTGTGGGCGTAGACGACAACCTGGTTTTCTCAAGAAAATTATTTATAGATAGGTTGATTGAAAGTGCATTCGCTTTTATAAAAGTGGTAATGTCTTTTACGTTTTTTTTCAACTGATCATATACCATTTCGGGCACTTCTTTTTCAGGCACTATCGGCAGACACAGTAACAGGTTAACTGTTTTATTCATTAAAACATATTCGTCGGCTAATAACTCATCCAGGTGGTGGTACATAAAAGCTGGCAATATTAGGACTTCTTTAGATTGTGTCATAGGTTTATTGAATATTTGTAACAATCATAAAAAATGATGCCCTATGACGCAGCATTCATAATAGTACTGAAATGAAATTAAGTCTGCTCTTTATTGGCGTTGGCAGCCTTCTCCATTTTTCTTAAGCGCCGCGGCGAAATCTCCAGCTCTTTAGCCTCTTGCTTAATTATGAAAACAGCGGTTTCATTGGGTACAATACCGCCGCCATATTCCAAAGCATACACCTTTGTAAATTCTGCCCCAAAGTATAAAATGATTGAGGTGTAATACACCCATGTTAATATGATAACAACCGAAGCTGCAGTGCCATAGGTGGCTCCCAATTTTGAATTGCCCAGGTAATATCCTATGGCAGATTTGCCAATCAGGAATAAAATGGAAGTAAAGAAAGCACCAATAAATGCGTCCTTCCATTTTATTTTTCCATCGGGTAATACCTTAAATATTATGGCGAACAACAGGCTGATAACTCCCAGCAACATCACCATGTTTAAACCGTAAATAACGTACACCATAGTATCAGGAAAATACCTGGTAAGGCGTTCATTTAATATATCCATTAAAGCATTGGCAACAAGAGATACTATAAGCAAAAAACCCAGGCTGATAATAAGTGAGAATGACAGCAGGCGGTTCATTAACAATTTAACCAGGCCTCGTTTGGGCTTAGCCTTTAACGACCATATATAGTTGATGGAATCTTGTATTTCGGCAAAAATACCGGTGGCACCAATAACCAGCACAATGGCTCCTATAATGGCGCCCAGGGTACTGTTTTTTGTTTTTTGAATGTTCTGAATAATCTCCTGTACCTGCATGGCGGCGTCACTTCCTATCAACCCGCGTATCTGTCCGTAAAGTTTTCCTTCAACCGCTGCTTCTCCTAAAAAAATACCACTTAGCGATAATACAATAACCAGCAAAGGACCAATGGCAAAAATGGTATAGTAAGAAAGTGCGGCGCTCAGTTTAACGCCGTTGTCAGCCGAGAAAGCTTTCCCTGCATCCTTTAATACATGGAAAAACTTTCTAAAAAATTTGATGATCATACACTATGTGTTTAGAAACCATGCCCGGTTACCCGAAATCATTTTATCTCAATTGCATCTCTGCTATTTGTGGATTTATTTACTCGTCATTTTGCAGTTAATAGTTCTGATTGGCGTAAAACCAATTGCAATGGTAGTATAATAAAACAATGGCAAGATTTTTTATAAATTATTATAAATTATTTACCATGAGAAGTATACTTTATATTATAGCGGTCATCCTTGTTATTGGATGGTTATTAGGCTTTTTTGTATACAGTGCCACTGGTCTTATACACGTTTTATTAGTTTTAGCAGTTATTTCTCTTTTGATTGGTTTGATACGAAGGGCATAGCTTTTTATCCGTTCTGTTAAGCAAGTTTTTGCTGTCTATCCGGTACTATCCTTTATCTATATATACAGTGTTTTATTTTAAAAAGCTATGGGCATTTTGTCTGTAGCTTTCTTTTTATGCAAATTAAATTATGCCCGCTTCAAATATCCATGTTCCCTTTTATAAGCAAAAGAAATTTTGGATCATAGTTTCTTGCCTGGCTGTTGTTGCACTCTTGGTATTCCTTTACAAGTCAGAAAAATATGCTTTCATCAACAGCAAGGTAAAAAATTTGGTTGCTGAAAAAACAGACAGGCTGTATAAGGTTACCTACGATTCGTTGAAGGTTGATGAGATTGCCGGAAATGTTTTCATAAAAAATTTAACTGTAACGGGCGATACGCTTTTGCAGGATAGATATATTAAAGCCGGGGATACATCCGCCGCATCTATGCTGGTAGATGTTACCGTATCATCTTTGCAAATTGTGGGTTTTAAAACAGCGGCAGCCTTATTAAGCAAGGAACTGAGTTGCGATAAAATTATTATTATGGATCCCAGGATTACACTAAATCTGTATCCTGGTCAATCATCACATAAAGATCAATTGCAGGAGCAAAGTAAACAATTGTATAAACGGATATTAGGCAATTTGCATCTTATACAGGCAGATAGTGTAGTGCTTATAAATGCTGAAGTGGTTGCCTTAAATCATTTTACAAAAGAGATAAAGTTTCATACGTTCAACACCAGTATATTTTTAAAAGATGTACTGATTGACAGCCTGCATTATAATGATACCACCCGAACCTTGTTCAGCAAGCAGGTGGCTTTGCATTCCGATAAATTAATTCTGGGTGAAAAGCCGGTAGTTGCAGAGGTAACTAATCTGACATTCGATACAAAGTCCGGGATTTTAGCGCTTTCCAACAT
>JAJAYD010000074.1 GCA_026786345.1 Chitinophagaceae bacterium | reverse complement strand
GTACAAAACCGGCGACCTTGGCAAATGGCTCCCTGATGGAAATCTTGCCTATTGCGGCAGGATTGACAACCAGGTAAAAATTTCTGGTTATAGAATTGAATTAGGAGAAATAGAAAGTGTAGTAAATGCAATGCCTTTTGTTAATAACAGTTGTGTGGTTGCCACCGGGGAAAGCGACAAAAAACTTGTTTGTTTTGTATTGCCTCAGTTCGATAAAATACTTGCAGAGACAGGTGCAACAAGTACAGGCAATAGCAATACATCTATACTTTCAAATGAAGGTGATTTGGACAACGTTCAAAACTGGCTGCAAAGCAGGTTGACCACCTACCTGGAAGAACGATTACCGATATACATGGTTCCCAGGTCGTTTGTTGTAGTTAGCAAGTTTCCGCTATCATCAAGTGGAAAAATTGATAGAAAAGCGTTGATGTCGGTACGGTTGACGGACACACGCAGCAAGCAGCCCGGCAGGGTGCCCAATTCCTTAGAAGGAATATTGATTGAAGTTTGGCAAAAAGTACTCGGTCAAAATGAAGTACAAGTAAATGATAACTTTTTTGAGTTAGGCGGTAATTCGGTACAGGCAGCAAGAATGTTCAATCTGCTCAGAAAGCAATTTAATCGCCAGGTTCCATTATCATCGTTGCTTAAATACCCTACGGTAGAGGGGTTGGCTACCTTATTTACCAGCACGGTCGATGCCACTCTTTGGGATATTGTGGTTCCCTTTAGAACCGAAGGTTTAAAACCACCATTGTTTTTGATACATGGCGGTGCCGGTTCTGTTTTGTTTTACAAAAGCCTGGCCGACTTGTTGCCCAATGATCAGCCTGTTTATGGAATAAAGCCGCGTGGCATTGATGGTAAAGAACCCCCGATAAACTCAATTAAAAAAATGGCTCGTCTGTATATCAAAAAAATCAAGGCCATTCAAAATAAAGGTCCTTATTATATAGGAGGATACTGTTTTGGCGCATCGATAGCGGTTGAAATAGCGAGCCAGCTTCAGCAAAATGGAGAAAAAGTTGCGTTCTTATCAAGTATTAATGGCATTTCACCATCGTACGTTAGAAAAGAGGTAGGTGTACGTAGTTCCTTTATAAAAGAATCTGTTACCAGGTTTCATCAACACGCAAAAAATGCATCGGTTATTAAGGCTGCAGCAACGGAAGCAGTTTTTATACTAAAATGCGTAAAAGCATATAGTGTTTCTACCATTTGTTGGAAGGTGTTACCAGGTATTTCTATGACATTTAATTTGCCTTTGCCGTACGGCCTGGCAAAAAATTACTATTTAGCAAACAACACCGACATGGGGCTCAGCCACCAACCAACACCTTACCACGGCAGCCTTATATTATTTAAATCTCCTAATTTGTTTCATGATGACCTACTGGGATGGCAAGAACATATAGTTGGTGACATTAGGATGCACGAAATTAGTGGCGACCATGAGAACCGTATGGAAATTTTTAAGGAACCCTTTGTTTATGATTTCGCTAAAAAATTTGCGAGCTGCCTGTACGAAGCACAAATAGCAGCGATTGCCCTATTGGTTGTATAAAATTTAATAGACCGTTGCCAAAACCTGGTAGAAAGCGAAAGTTTTTAAAGTTTTATCAAGGTCTATTTTTGATTAACGAGCGGTTTTACTAATTCGGCCCAAAGTAAATAACCTTGCCCTGTTAAATGCTCTCCATCGCTTGAGAAATATAGTGGATTGATGGAGCCGTTTAAAGAAAACCTTGCATACAAATCAACGTAGCTGGCTTTATGCTCCAATGCATAACTCTTTAATTTTTCGTTTAAATACCGGATGTCATCGTTAATGTGAGGGAGATCTGCGGCTTCGCCAGTATTGGCAATCGGCAATAAACTCTGAATGTACACCTCGGTGCCTCCCCCATTTTGCAGGGTGTCAATTATCTGTTCATAATTCCTAAGCACGGTATCTCTTGGAACCTGGTGGAGCAAATCATTCAAGCCAATCTCTATAAAAACTTTCCGGGGCTTAGATTGAAGAATAGGTGTAATTCTATTTAACACTCCGGCGGTATGGTCTCCGTAAATACCCCTGTTCTTAATCCTGAGATCTTGTAAAAGCTCTGTAACGTCAAAGTTTTGGGTTAAGCTGTTCCCTAAAAAAATAATGGAATTGCTGTCTGCAGGAAAGACTTCAAAGTACTGTTGCCGGTTTAGAAAATATTCAATCTTGTTGCTTTTTACAACATGTGGGTAAGTCCAGTAAAGTTTACGTGCCAACACAAAGCCGATGGCAACATTAAAGAATATTGCTGCTGATAATATGATCCCTAAAAACTTATAATTTTTTGAATTTGTCATTGAGCGCAATTTAGGTAATAACGAAAAATTGCCTAAATTATTTAAAGTATAAAAAACGGTGTTCGGATCCTTTTTACCCTTAGCCTTATTGTAACGCAACAATCAAAATTTACCGACCAGGTAGCCTTTGATATAATACTTTACCTGCGCTTCAATCCGGCAGAACTACCATAACAACAAACTTCAAAAGTCTGTTCCGTTTTCATTTAATTGCAAATCGTATCTTGAACCGCTTTAATTATGCATAACAGAATGAAGTTGACACGATACATTTTATTGATATTATTGCTCCCTTCGCTCACGTTGATGGGTCAAAAAAAGCAGGCAACAGTAAAAGGATTTGTAACCGACGAAGAAAACAGACCCCTCGCAAAAGTAAGCATCACCATTCTTGGCCGGGAGAAAGGCACCGTAAGCAACGATTCGGGCCGGTTTGTTTTGGCTGTTGTTCCAAACAAACCTTTTGCCCTCATCTTCTCATCCACCGGCTTTAAAGAATTACAATACAACTTAAACCTCGCCGAAGGCGAAGAAGAAACGATAAGCATTGTATTAGAAAAAAGAGAGAACATTTTACAGGACGTTACCATAAGAGACAGCCGAAGTCGTAAAGAAGTTGGTCTTGTAAACATTGATGCCAGCAAAGCAATTCTTAATCCTTCGCCACTTGGTAACATTGAAAGCCTTATAAAAATTTTCGTAGGAAGCAATAATGAGTTGACCAGCCAGTATTCGGTGCGTGGCGGCAACTATGATGAAAACCTGATTTACGTAAACGATTTTGAAGTATTCAGACCATACCTGGTACGCAGTGGCCAGCAGGAAGGGTTGAGTTTTATCAATCCCGACATGACGGCCGGGGTAAAATTTTACAATGGTGGATTTCAGTCGCTGTATGGTGATAAAATGAGCAGCGTTTTAGACATTACCTATAGAAAACCAACTAAAAGTGCAGGTTCAGCTTATATTGGTTTATTAGAGCAGGGTTTACATTTGGAAGGTCTGTCTTTGAATAAAAAAGTAACCTACGTTCTTGGATTTCGAAACCGCAGCAACCGTAACCTGGTAAGCAGCCAGGAAACAAAGGGCAATTACGTACCAACCAGCGCCGACATGCAAGGGTTAATTACGTATGCTCCCAACAGCAAATGGCTGCTCGAAATACTGGGTAATTTTTCGCAAAGCAAGTTTACGTTGTTGCCAGAAAGCGGCAAATTAACGGCCTCTGTTTTCTCTCCTTTTTTAACGGCTAATATTGGGGTGGATATAGATTATGAGGGTCAGGAAAAAGACAAGTACCAGACCAATATGCTGGGCTTATCAGCCACCTGGCAACCCACAAAAGCACTGCGTTTAAAAGGTATGCTCAGCCGCTTTGAGAACGATGAAGCAGAGAACATTGACATTAGCGCCTTCTACGTGTTTGGCGAAAGAAACTTTGATCGCAGCAGCTCCGGCTTCGGGTCGATTGTAAACGTATTGGGTGCCGGGGTGTATCAAACATTTTCAAGAAACAAACTAAACATACAGGTCTTGAACGCTTCTGTAAAAGGAAGCCTTGACAAAGGCAAACACTTTATACAATTTGGTAATGGCTTTGAGCGGCAGACCGTCACAGACAAATTAAACGAATGGCAGTTTACTGATTCGGTAGGTTATTCCTTGCCATACAGTCCCAATGTGCTGCAATTAAGCAAGGTCTTAAAGGGCACTTCAGACTTGACGATTAACCGACTGAGTGGCTATGTGCAGGATAACATCCAGTTTCGCGACTCTTCCGACTTTACCTTGCAGCTTGGGGCACGTTATAATTTCAATTCACTCAACAATGAGTTGCTGGTTTCTCCAAGGGTTGGATTGTCTTTCAAGCCACGCAAATGGAACCGCGACATTATTTTTAAAGCAGCCGGTGGCGTTTATGTTCAACCTCCATTTTACAGGGAGTTAAGGCGCTACGATGGAACCATCAACAAAGATTTGAAAGCCCAAAAAAGTTACCAGGTAATTGGTGGATTGGATTATAATTTTAAATGGCTCGACCGGCCTGCACGAATAACCACAGAGTTGTATTACAAAAGCATGACCAATGTTGTATCGTATGATATAGATAATGTAAGGATCCGCTACTCAGGTGAGAATGATGCAAAGGCTTACGCAGCCGGGGCTGAGTTTAGATTTTTTGGTGAGTTGGTAAAGGATGCTGAAAGTTGGGTAAGTATTGGCCTGATGCGTACAAAAGAAAATTTGAATAATGACCGGTACTATAATTATAAGCTAAACGATCGCAATGTGCCGGTTGACAGTACATTG
>JAJAYD010000073.1 GCA_026786345.1 Chitinophagaceae bacterium | reverse complement strand
TGTGGAGGACATATCGCCAATAACCTGGAAATCATCTTTGCGCAGATAATAATATATATACCCAATGGAGTCGAAAAGCTTGATGTTTGAGTAATAGTATATACTGTTTATTTCGAGAAACTCCTGCATTAAGAGTACATCAGGATCCATTTGTCTGATATAATCAAACATTTTTCTTCTTACAGCATAAGGCCAGTCATACATTTTTCCGTTTTCAACAAAGTGCCGCACATTCCAGTGAAGTATGCGTAAGTCGCTCTGTTTTTTTGGTTGTTTAAACTTAGAAAAGTTTAAGGCATACAGCGCAGTCAGGTTTCTGTATCCAAACAGGAACAGCAGAAGAAATACTACCCCAATCTTTACATCTCTAAAAAACCAATAGATAGTGGCCACCACCATGGCAAAGACTATAAATACAAAACCCAACGATAGAAAAGAAAGCGGCCAAAACTGAGCCTGGCTAATAAATGGAGTAAGACAACTTACAAAGTAGATAATGGCTATACCAATAGAAATAAGGATAAGAATAAGGCCAATGATTTTCTTCATTCCTAAAACTCTTCTTTACTGGCCTTTTTTAAAAAGTCTTTTTCTTCATCCGATAAAAAGTTGTAACCTTTTTGATTAATCTTATCCAGCAACTCGTCAATACGTTGCTGTGTTACATGGGGCGTTTTTTGAAAAGGCTGCTTGGTAGGCTTGTAAAACAATCGCTGCTTTTCAACTTTTTTACGATGTTTTTTTTCAGGGTTAAACAAGTCCTCAATCCATTTGGTAAGGTTGATCATCCAATCGCTCCAGTCGTTACCTTTTTGCATTTGCCATACAAAAACAAAACCCATCAAGCCCCCTGCAACATCGGCGGCAGCAAAACCGGGGTGCGAAATTCCACTGGTCGTAAAATGTATTAAAACAAATATTGCCGATAAAACCCACAACGGTATACCGCCATTTATTAGCGGAAAAATTTTGTATTTGGGAGAAATTGCAGTGGTTGCAACTGCCAAAGCCACCGTAGCCGGCCCGGCCCCCATCATGGGTGCAATGTTTGCAATATTGGCTCTTAATCCAGGAAAGGCACTAATGGTCAGCATGAAGAAAATGCCCCCGGCAAAACCTCCATACAGGTATATAGGAATTAGTTTTTTGTTTCCGGCAAGATCCTGCAAAATGTAACCAAAACACCATAGCCACAACAGGTTACTGATAAGCAACCAAATGTTGTAATGCGTAAACATGTAGGTTAACAACGTCCAGGGCCGGGTAGCTAAGGTGGCGGGATTAGCCGGCAATGTAAACCAGTTTAATACCTGTACCGTAAAAACGGCTTCCGTATCGTCAGTTAGCAGGTACACAATTTTTACAAAATTGAGTAACACAAAAGCAACAATATTAATAATCAACAAAGTGGTCAGGGAGTTGCCATCCTGGCCAAGCATCATCTTCCTTCTGCTATTTTGTTCTAAAACACTCATGCTGTAAAATAAAAAATATTTTTCAAATATGCTTTATTAACATATTAATAAACGCGCTTTCTATTTGTTTGGTTCCAGGTAAACACCAATATCAATCCAACAATTGCGCCACCTAAATGCGCCCAGTGTGCAATATTATCGCCGGCATTATTCATAATTCCAGAGTACAATTCGTACGCAAAATAGGCAAGCCCTAACCATTTAGCTTTAACCGGCACAAAAAAATACAGGTACAAATAAGTGTTGGGAAATAAGTATACAAATGCTGCCAGTATACCTGATATGGCTCCGCTTGCGCCCAAAGTAGGCTGGCTGATTATTTTGTTCACCTCTGCGTTTAACGCATTTACAGCAGATTGGGTTGAAGCATTATCAGCCGGGTTGCCCAGGTACGCATTAAATGCTTCAATGGAAGATGGAGATACCTGGTATTTATAATGATTGAAAAATGCCAGGAGCCCGTCAGGAGTAGGAGCGTTTTTAAACATCATAAACTCACTCAACAGACCTCTGGAATCAAACCAAAGCGAAGCTAACTGAAGTAATGCAGCGCCGATTCCACATATGAAATAAAAGGTCAAAAAACGTTTTGGTCCCCATAAGCTTTCCAGTATAGAACCAAACATCCATAACGAAAACATGTTAAAAAGCAGGTGCGGAACATTGCCATGCATAAACATGTGCGTAATTAGCTGCCATGGCTGAAACAAAGGGGAACGCACATGATGCAAAGCAAATATGTCTTCTAAATTAATGGCGCCGCTGGCTTCAAATGTTTTTTGCGCCAAAAAAACCAACACATTAACTATCAAAAGATTCTTGATAATGAGTGGTAATATTTCGAATCGCGTTGGTCTGAATTCTGTCATAATGTATTGCGCTGCTTCTGTAACAAAAGTAATTAGAGAAAGGTTAGCGTAGTTTTAATTGTGCCACATTCTCAATATGTAAAGTATGCGGAAACATGTCTACAGGCTGAACCCTGGTAACCATGTATTTGTCGTTTAGTAAAGCAAGATCGCGGGCCTGTGTGGCAGGATTGCAGCTTACATAAACTATAACGGGTGCAGCAATATTTAATAAAGTTTTAACCAGCTTTTCGTGCATGCCGGCCCTGGGCGGGTCGGTAATGATTACATCGGGCCTTCCATGTATGCCAAAAAATTCTTCAGTACAGATATCCGAAACATCCCCTGCAAAAAACGAAGCATGCTCAATGTTGTTCAATGCGGCATTGGCTTTCGCATCGTCGATGGCCTCCACTATCAATTCAACCCCAATAATTTTTTTAGCCCGGCTACTTACAAAAATACCAATGCTGCCGGTACCACAATACAGGTCGTACACAACTTGTGAGCCGTCCAGGCCGGCAAAATCGCGTGTTACCTGGTAAAGCACTTCGCCTTGTAAAGTGTTGGTTTGAAAAAACGATTTAGGAGAAATCTTAAACTGGTACTCCTCC
>JAJAYD010000072.1 GCA_026786345.1 Chitinophagaceae bacterium | reverse complement strand
GAATCTGTCAGGGGCTTGAAATAGTCGACACTCTTAACCTTTCTGTTACCCATAGTATCTACGAACCCAATAGTAAAAGTATTATTGATACTAAAGGTTGATTTATAATATTGGGGAAAGTAGAAACTGATGAGTTGTTGTTGAAAACTATTGGTATAACCATCGCCGCCTACAAGCGAGTACATGCTATCAAGAATAACCCTATTGGGTCTTCCGTTGATGGAGGTGATAATGGTTCCCCTTTCAATTGCTGAATCCTTTAGAAAGTTGTTGATGACTACCAGCGAATCATTCCAGGCTTTTAGTTGTAAGGGGAACTGGGGAAGTCGTCTACCATTGTAATAATCTGTGTACGCTTTTGAAAACCTAACCTGTGTATGCCCGCAATGTATCTTATTAATCGTCCACGAAATTTTGTTTCGAAACTGTAGCTCGGTTAACGAATCTGTTATGGAAGCGAGGGTATTATTGAAGTAAAAATCGATGGAGTCTTTTGAGGTATACCAATAAAGGCCGGGATGATTTTGTTCGAGGATGGCCTTTAACAATCGAACATCCTTTTGTAATGCGTCAGCCGGTAATTTTTGTGCAGGAGTATAGGTTGATTTTTTTGATGCGACACACGAAGTAAAAATGATGAGCCATAAAACGCTGCAAAATATTCCTGCTTTTTTCACTGTTGCAATATAGTGTACGAAGACATTGGATATAACGGTTTAGTTGGTGGTACTTATAGCTTAACAAAATCCCTGGCAATCTGGAGAACCATTTTCAAAATAGCTAAGTCCTTTGTCTTATTACTTTCTTAACGCATAAGTTTAAATTGTGTAACAGGTTACTGTGGTGCATACCGTACAAATACAAAAAATGATTTATAGTTCCTTCCAGGTATGATCCGCAAGCAACTTTACACTGGATATAAAATTTTTATACGGCATTTGCTTACCCCATTCGTTTGAGGCTACCATTGAGAGTACAAAACTATCATCATGCTTTTCATATAGGTAATACACCTGGCCAATATTTGGCTTGAAAGTTAGCCGTGCATTATATATGTTCATGGACAACTCTTTGCGCTTTTGAATTTCGTGTGCCTGCATGGCCAGCAACTCGATTTGTTTGCGTATCTGGTCGAGTTGCATGTTGGTTTGTTCTTCCATAGCTGTAAGTGCTTTGTGTTTTATTACGCCTTCTTTTGTAGGGCGAATAATTGCACCCGATACAGAGGCGGAGTATGGCAAAACGCTCATTTGTTTGTGATAAAATTCTTCATTAACAAAAGCCACCCCCAAATCAGTCAAGCCTTTTTGGGTAACCTTTAAATAACCATTGGGAAGTATCTCGTGTAAAACCTGCAATACCACTTCTTGCTGCTTATAAAAATGAATATTAAATAATATGCTGTTTGTAAAACTGGCTTTTACCTGGTCTGCCCGGATGGCATTATTTTGATCGGCATTGGTAATTGCGTTCATTGCTTCATCTGCATGTATTGTGTAGTTTGAAGCATAAGATTCGTTTTCGAAAGTTACCCAGTTGTGGTAGATAGCCAGTTGCTGCGTATCGGGCAGTCTGTCAATTTTATAAATACCGCTCTTGGGTCTTAAGCCATAGTTATAAATTCCTTTCTCCGGAAAAAGTTGCCACGATGCAACAAAGTTGTAGGCTTGTACCATAAGTCCTGTATGTTTCGGCTGTAACAACAGGAGAAGAGTGTAATTGTTCGGGGGGGAATTTTACATTAAACTTATTTGCAAGCCAGGATAGTTGCAGAGGTATCTTTTACTCTTACCCGCCAGCATTTTTTAACTCCTGCTTTATAAAGTCTTCCAATTGTTCTTTTTCGGGTAACATTAACTGGTATTTTTTTACAAAAAGTTTTTGATCCATTCCAGCAGTGGCATATTGTACCAGGGCATCATTTTTATTAGTGACCAGTAAAATACCAACGGGTGGACTGTCGCCCGGCTGCATTACCCCGGCTTTGTAATAGTTTAAATAGGTATTTAGCTGGCCTGCATTTGCATGCGAAAATTCATCTACTTTTAATTCAACCAGAACGTGGCATTTTAAAATACGATGGTAAAATACCAGGTCAATAAAAAAGTATTCATCACCAATCAGAATTCGTTGCTGCCTTGATTCAAAACAAAAACCCCTGCCCATTTCAATTATAAATTCCTGCAAGTGTTCGATGAGTGCTTGTTCAAGATGACACTCACCAATCATTGAAGAGGCGGGGAGATTTAAGAAATCAAAAAAATAATGTGATTTTATGAGATCGTTTGTGGTGGTGGGTTCTATTTTTTGTTTTAATTGTTTGAAAGCAATTGTTTTATCAGCAGATAATCCAAGCCGCTCAAAAGACAAAGAATGTATTTGTCTCTTTAATTCCTTCACTGCTGGTTGTGTGGTAATAATTAGATACTCATAATATCTTCTTTTAAGCAGGTCATCTATTTTAATTAGTTCTGTCAAATGTGTATAGGATATGCTGAATATAACTTTCTTAAAGTGAATTTCTT
>JAJAYD010000071.1 GCA_026786345.1 Chitinophagaceae bacterium | reverse complement strand
GTGTTGCATTACTAAAGCGGCGATCCAAATATCATTTTCAGGAATTGGCTTTCCTTTTTTTCTTAAAGCTGCTTTTATTAATCCGTAGTTCCTGCAGGTATCGCCATCAACCATCAACATTGGATAATACGATAATGCTTTAGAAATGTTATTGAGGTTCTGCTCAACCTTAGTAGAATATTGAGCACCATAATACAACTCGCCAACAACAATTACCGGAATGAAAATATTTTGAGCACTGTCTATCCTATCGGGTACTGTGCTTTTATTTGCAAGCCATGCTGAAATAATATTGGTATCAAGAGCATATCTACTTCCAGTCATCAGGGTGGATTTGTTCGCAGTCTTGTTCAATTGCTTTCTCCATCAAGGCTGCATCTTCTTTGCTTAATGTACCAACAAAATCATGTGCAGAAACTTTTCTCCCATTTGCTTTTGACTGCAGAATGGTATTTTCAATTTGGGATAATACTTGCTCATCTTCTACTCTGAGAACGGCTTCTATGATATTTATTTTCCTGCTATCGGCGTACATAAATGTTTTTATGCAAATTTAGAATTATTAATGTAACATTTTATCTCCATGATTAAACCTTGTATAAGGAACTTTTGTCTTCGTTGGTCCCCTGCAGCAGTGCCGTTGAAGGATGTTTTTGTAATCTGCAACTGAAGCCCGGCCACATATGAGCAAAGAATAAAGCCTAACACCCACGCACATGTTTTTGATGCCCACATCCAACGACGGCTAAACACCTACTCAATTAACAGCCTGCCTGCCGGTAGGCAGGTACCACAAAAGCCCCATCAACAAACAACGAAAGGAATACCTTGTCCCGATTTTTCGGGAGTCTATCCCGTATTTTAACCGGTGCGTTGTATATCGTTCATTTTTTGATTTCAGGGTTACTTTCTTTTCATTATGGAAAAGAAAGTAATAAGAGCAAAAAGACGTTCAAACTGGAAGGTGAAGGATTAAATTCAGCTCTCCCTTTGATAAAATCTGACATGGATTGAACCTGTTTTTAATTTCAGTAGCTTTAAAGCAAAGCAATTTTTATGGATATTTTGGTAAGAGGTAACGCAGATGAAATAGATACAAGTCTTGTTGACTTTATAAAATCCACTTTTAAAGGAAAGAAGGTAGCTGTGCATATTTACGAGGACAATGAAATGGATGAAACTGAATACTTGCTAAGCGACCCTATTGCAAAAGAGCGGCTAGTGGAAGCTGTTGAAAATGTAAAACACATGCGAAACCTGAAAGAATATACTATGGAGGATATCAATAGTTATCTTAATGACTCCGGAACATGAAATTGATCTTAGAAGAACATGCTATTGATGATTTTGAGTGGTGGGCACGAAATGATTTGAAAATAGTTAAGAAGATTGCCGAATTATTTTCTGCAATTATCAAAGATCCATATAAAGGCATTGGCAAACCTGAAGGCTTAAAAGGAGATTTAAAAGGTTACTGGAGCCGAAGAATTAATGATGAACATAGAATTGTTTATTCGATCACATCTGATAGTATAATAGTTATATCGTGCCGCAGTCACTACAAATTTTAGTGAAGCCTTGAGCACGGAAATAAAAACACAGCAACCACTCACATGCCTTCATTGCCAGCATCCAACGCCGGTTACACACCTGCTCAGTTCACAGCCTGCCTGCCGGTAGGCTGGTACTACAAAAGCCCCATCAACGAACAACGAAAGGTATCGTGGTATTATGTTCCTCATCAAACACCCCAACCATAAACTATGGATTAAACTGAAGGAGACCAGGTAAGGTACCACCTCGACATAGAAGTGAGAAAGCTACATGTAGGTGAAGATTAAGTGATAAAATGCTCTATGGAGCGGACAAGCCAATCAACTCTTTAATGCTATAAATTTCATCAATGGAAAGAAAAGAGAGGTTTTGATCATCTATTATTTCAAAAGCATATTTCTCATCAGCAGAAAGCTTCTGAATTGCAGGAAATTTTTCTAAGGGAACAATAAAAGTTCTATCGTTATCTAAATGCACAAACATTATGGAGCTATTGATAAATTCAACGGCTTTAATTGAGGGATATGTAAGAACAGTATTCATTTTTTAATGGATTTAATCAACTTGCCTTGATAGAATAACTCCAACTGCTGTAAAATTAATTCTTTATTTTCCTCTATTAATTTTCTTATTTCTTTTAATTCAGTCTCTGTAAAATCTCCTTTCTTGTTCTCATCTAACATTGTTACCGGCTCTAACCAAAATTTACAGGACTTTTTATAACCGGCAACATTGTGAGTAACATGTATTAACTCTTTGTTTTATTTACGTCCACGCTGTAAATTAGAAACATGTATTGTAGCAAGACGAGAATTTTACCCATTATAGCCGCTTTAAATTCAAAATAAAACTACCGAACTTTTTCTATTTTTCTGTGGTATTCAGCTTCTCCCACATTTACTTCATAACATCAAATCAATCATCAAACGCATAATTGCCAATGCTCTTGATTTTATGTTCCCGTGTCAAACAACTCAATCATAAACCATGAAATGAACTGAAGAAAAGATAAGTAACATATAGGTCAAACCGATGCACCCTTCCCCACCACCCGTAAACATTGGGTTGGTAACAACACCCAACTACGCCTAAGCACCTTCTCAATCCACAGCCTGCCTGCCGGTAGGCAGGTACCACAATACCCTCAACAACAAACAACGAAAGGAACACCTTGTCCCGATTTTTCTGGACTCTATCTCGCATTTTAATCGGAACAATGTATATCGTTCCTTTCCGCATCAATTTCTTTTTACAATAACTTGGCAATATGAATTGGCAGGAACACGTAGTATCAGACAGCAATGTGCTGTTAGGAAAACCAACTATTAAAGGCATCCGCCTTTCTGTTGATCATATCGTTTCACTGCTCGCCAAGGGCTGGAATGAACAACAGGTTTTAGAAAATTATCCCCGCCTGACACAGGAAGATATCAAAGCAGTTTTTGCCTGCATCTACGAATGCATGCAGGATGGAATGTTTGTTGGTTCTTCTAAAAAAACTGCATTGTGAGATTATTGGCAAACGAAAAATAAAGCCCGGCACCCGATAGCTTTTCAACAACCATCAACAGCAAATTTCATTTTGTACCTTTACCAAACAACTGTATTATATGCTTCAAGTAGTAAAAGGCGTTTACGAAAATGGTCAAATTGTTTTGGAAGAAAAACCACCAGTGAAAACACGAACAAAGGTTTTGGTTACATTTCTTGATGAAGAAAAACAGCAGCAAAGTAAAGGCAAGCAAAAAATTATACTCGGATTGCTGGAAGGTAAAATAGATACCCCCGACGATTTCAACGAGCCTCTTGAAGATTTAAAAGAATATATGCAACCATGAATTATTTGCTTGATACGCATACCTGCATTTGGGCAATTGGTAAGCAAAGTAAATTGTCAGCTACAGTGAAAGAAATTTTGCAAAATGCGGCCAACAATTTTTGGGTTAGCAAGATCAGTCTATTAGAGATAGCTATTAAGAAAAAGATTGGCAAATTAGAAGAGTTTGAAATTTCAATCCCAGAATTTATCGGGTCTATCTATTCTTCAGGTTACTACATGTTACAACTAAACGACGAACATTTTCAATCGTATGACAATATAGATTTTCACGAAACCCACCGCGATCCTTTTGATCGGTATCTTCTTGCAGCAGCCCAATTCGAAAAGTTTGCAATCATTTCAAAGGACGAAAAGTTTAAACTTTACACCGATACGTTTGAGATTGTATGGTAGTGTCCTCCTAAGCCTATAAATTATTTGCCCTTGTTGGTCTTCCTCGCAGCGGTACCATCGCAGGGTGTTGTCACTACAACTGAAGCCCTGGCATAAATGAGCAAAGCAATAAAGCCCAGCACCCAGCTCCCAAAGATGATTGCGGGGCGCAAAAAAACATAGCACCGGCTTACTATGAGATGTGAACAGCCGGCAGTGCCTTAATCTTTTCCTTAAGTGAATTGCTTGCATTCTCCTCTATCCATTGCTTTGCCATAACGATATAAGCCATGTTCTTGAAGTCAAACCACTGCACCCGCGCCGAAGTAGTATGAACCAGGTTATTGAAATTAGCAAAAGGCTTCCTGCCATTGATCGCATCTGATAGCCGCTGTTGCAAAAGCGGGTCAGCTATGGTATCTACAAAATCTTCCATCACTATAAAAGCCTCCCTTGATGAAGCAGTTTCAACAGGTATGAATTTGTCAGGATTACTTTCTGCATCCTCTGCAATATCCTCTTCATCGTCAAAAAAATGATCGGCGGAAGGATGTATCTCTACTTCCATTGTTTCTATATTAATGAAAGAACGCATATTGTTCATTGACATAGCTTCTCCTACATCGAAATAAAAACGCTCCTGCTTACTCAGCTTTATTAAATCCATTTGTTGTTGATTAACCAGTTTTAGAATAAGGTTTCGGACTACAAAATAACATCAAACTTAACCTTGTTTCTCTTCCTCTCAGCAGCGCCGTTACAAGGTTTTGTTCCCCACTTACGAGACAACCGAAGCCCAGCAGTAGATGAGCAAAGAAACAAAGCCCGGCACCACCGTACACATGCCGTTGGTGAACACCTGTCCCAATTTTTTTTTCGGGAACACCCAATAACAGCTAAATACCTTCTCAATCCACAGCCTGCCTGCCGGCAGGCAGTTACCACAAAAGCCCCATCAAAAAACAACAAAAGGAGCAGTCTATCCCATATTTTAACCGGGGCGTTGTATATCGTTCGTTTCTTGTTTTTTCTTGGGTCACTTTTTTTTCATCAAGGAAAAGAAAGGGACAAACTGGTCTACCGGAGCAATCCACATTCCCATCCTCTCCTTTAAAATCTGCAAACTGAAAATATTGTAAATTTTAGAAAACGACTTTATGAAACTGACATTGGTTGTAATGAAAGGTGACGAGTATTATGTTGGTACTGTAAAAGAATTACCGGGGGTTATTTCTCAGGGGAGTTCCATAGAAGAAGCAAGAGAGAACACGAATGATGCCCTTAATGATTACCTTGATAATATGAGATTGGATAACAAAACTATCAACGCTGTTTTACAGCAGGAACTAGTATTTTAATAATGTCTGTAAAACGATATCACTTTATAAAGCATCTTGAATGCAACAATGTCTTTTTTCATAGACATGGAAGCAAGCATGATATTTAAAGAAACCAAAATACCTGAAAGAAAACTACTCTTCCCCGTCATCCAATAATTGATGGGATGCAACGACTGAATTCAATTTTCGGTTTCATTGAAAATCACTTCTCGGTTGAGGTAGCTGGCATCGGAAAATTTTTTAATATTGCGTATTTTACGTTCGCGCAAACTCAAGTTTCTAAAGGCTTCATTACACCTAAGATTGGAGGAAGTTTTTTAACTCAAGAACAAGTTTCGGCATTTATCCAGTATCCATTTCCTGTAACAATTTTTACAACGGGAAGCACGGACGAGATTAACGAAACATTTAGGAGAATAAATTCTACTGGCCAAAAACTTTCTCCACAAGAAGTAAGACAAGCTGGAAATGTTTCTAAATTTTCTTTGCTTTTAAGGGAAATTGCAACTGAAATACGAGGTGATGCCTCGAGGGAAATTTTACTTCTTCAGGATATGCCAAAAATTAGTATTGACTCAAAATTGTCAAAGCATCAATATGGTATAAATGCAGAAGAAACTTTTTGGTGCAAACATGGAGTATTAAATGTTTATGACTTAAAAGAAAGCGAAGACAAGCAAATAATTGCTGATATAATTCTTTCATGTACTTTAGGTCAACCTTTTCCTGCGAGCCAAATTGCGTTTGACAATTACTATGGTAGTGGTAGCGATGATAAATCGCAACGCATCGATGTTAAAATAAATGCGCCGGGCGAAACTAATACAAGGACTGAAATCCTAACAGTTTTCCCGGAAGTTTTCAACTTAGTTGACTTTCACTTTGGTGGTGCAAGGTTAAAACCAGTTTTAAAGCCAAATGCCGGGGGAAATTCAGTTAAAGAGAAGTTTTACACTTTATTCTTGGCTTTTTATGAATTAATGATAAAGGATAATACAGTACCATTTGACTGTGCAAAAATTAAAAGGAGAAAAGAAACATTCATTCTAAATTAGTAAGGTCAAGAAACTATACAACTACTGACGACAGAAGAAATAATATCAACATTTGTAAGGGATTAATACAAGACCAATTTAAACAAGCTGAATCGACCTTTGGGAGTACGACTTTTTACATTATTGATTTTCATGCATGCCTAATGAAATCAAAAACAGAGACCGCTGTTTATGATTTTAAGCAAGGGTTCTACACATTAAGCCCTATTAAGAGGGAGTTTGACGAAGTCAGTTTTTATAAAAAACTAAGCAATATTTCTGCCTTAGCAAACCCGGGTAAAAATAAAGTTGGTTTTTTGTTATTGGTGTAACAGATAAAGAAAAGGATACAGTTCAAGTCGAAACTCTTGACGCACTTACAAATGTGCCAAGGTATCACGACGTCGGTGTTGTGGGTCTTGAAAGAGAAGCAAAAATCAAAAAAGTTACTCCCGATCAATACATAAGCTTCATCACCTCAAAAATTAGCTCTTCGAATCTTGAATCTAATTTAAAGACAAGAATTACTAAAGAAATAACACCTATTACATACCATGGTCATACTGTATTTATGATAAAAGTATCTTGTAGTGCTGCACCAGTTTACTTTGATGAAAAAACTATATCAAAGAGATGGTGCAAATTGCGTTGAAGTCATTGGTTCAAAACAAGCGGATATATTCAAATTATTCTGATAAACAAGCACCTTTTTAATGTAAAATTTTAAAAAGAAATGAGCCACAACTTTTCCAGGGCTTTTTGTAAACAACACGGCAGCCTTTAACATGGGTATCATTAAAAGCTTGGCTTAAGGGTATATCAATGAGTAGTTAACCTTCGCCTTTGTTGGTGTTCGTAGCAGCAAAGCCGGTGTACGATTTTATTTCCGATTTTCGGGAAAACCGTAGGTTGGGCATTATGAGCCAGGTACATGTGCCTTGGTACTTAACCTACAGTCGTTGGTGTCAACACCAGCGACGGCTAGAAGCTGAATAAATGCGCTTCAGGTATTAAGACTTGTTTAGCTTTCATTAATGTCTTCAGCCGTTCAAATTTGATATTCACAGGGCAAAATTCAATAATGCATGTAAGAAATATAAAACTTCACATGACGATAATTTTCCGGTTGCGTTTACCATTTTTTATTTGCATATTTATACTTTGCTAAACATTCATTTGTTGGACTAATTGGTAATGCCATTCTAATGAAATTTGTTTCGGTATTAAGAAATTCAACCCCTTGGCATTGACATCTATTGGTGGTAATGCAGGTATATTCTTTTAAAAGACATAGAAAATCAACATCTAAAAATTCTAGACATCATGAGTGAGAAACCGGTTCTTTTCATTAGTCATAAACATGTAGACAGCGCGATTGCCGATGTACTACGCAACTTTATTAATATATATAGCGGGGGCCGGGTTGAAGTTTTTCAGTCTTCCTCTCCTGTGGCTGCCTCACCTAAGGTTGGCAGATCGCTTACCAAAGAATTAAAAAAAGTATTGCGCGATGCCAGTGTGGTTATATTGCTTTATACCGATCAGGACCAAGACTGGACCTACTGTATGTGGGAAATGGGGGTTGCGTCCCACCCGGATACACCCGAAACCCGAATTATTCTTTTTCAATGTTCCAGTTCGGCCCCGGCGCTTTTTGCCGACCAGGTAAATGTTAATGCCAAAAATGTTGTTGACATTCAAAAGTTTGTAGACGATTTTCTAACTTCAAAAGATTTTTTTCCTGAGTGTGACAAGGCGGTAACTGATTTTCAAAGTCATGGTCAGGAAGTAGCAAGCGCTGCAGCAGACCTTTGTCAGAAACTTCAGCCAGTTTTGCCGGTGGCTATTAAAAATGCCATTGACTGGCCTGCTTACCCTTTCCTTCAAATAGAATTGAGCCTTGAACAGGTCAACCTAATTCAAGCATCCAAACCCGAGGAACGATTAAAAGTGGCACAATCAATCATTCTAAAAGAAGGTACGATCATCAATGCAGATAAGTATTGTGAGCAACTTTTTGGTATGCCTAGCTTCCCTCCCGACATAAAATTAGGCGACCTGATAGAAAACTGGAAAAGCAGTGTAAACGCTGACACCAATTGGGTAAATGCGTTGTGCAGTCAAATAACCGATGGTGCAATGTGGAAATTCCCAAAACCGGTTTTAGGAATAATGCAGGGTGTGAACGATCAAAATTGGTATGCTCCGCAGTTAATCCGTGCCAGAAAAATAGATGTTCGTAATTGCATGCAATTCGATATTTATTTTCTTAAAATCATTCCTTCGCTCTTAAAACAAATATTACCCGCCATTACAGCAGAATAACAGCTGCTAAAAGCGGCTTGCAAAGAAACCAGCGAAATGAGATTAAGGTTTTAAATAGTACCTATCGATTATTGGGTGCTCCACTTACATATCCAGTTGAATCGGCGGAGAAGTCAAAGTCTATTACTGATAACCAATTTAAATTGTTGGCATCAAATATTGTTTATTAGCTATACCTCATTTATTACACATAAAAGAAGGTAAAACGGTGGACGAATACTGTTACTAAAAACTGCTCTATCTGTGATATTACTCATTTGGAGATATTGAAAGAATTTAATAAGCTTAGCATTGGTGCAATGAAGTATGTCGATGAGAATTACAAAAAAAGCTAATAAAGATATTTGCAAAAGCAGGGCTGTAGTGTATCACGAATGACAAGAACAGAAGTTCTTTTTCAATGCTGTAGAAAAGATGAGAGTTGGCCCCAAATAAACGCCCTGCGGGGGAGTGTAAAAACCACTTCATGGTGCCCGTACGGCTAGGTCATCCGGGCGGGCTGTAATCAAAAGTTATGCTACTAATGGATGAAGAAAAGATCCAGTACGTATGTGATGAGGTGAATGTAGAAGACCTAATCGGCGGCGGCGGACAACCGACCAATAACGTTTTGAAAGGATAGTTGTTGACGATACTATTGGCTTTAAGCACTGATAGGACAGACTGTAATAGACAAACCGCATACTGATTACAGGTCAGCCAGGATTGAGGCGGCAGTCCAGATAGCTATCGCATAGGCGTCAACCTTATTTTAAAATTGCATTGATAAGTTGTGCCATATTAGTCCTGTCATTTCTTTGTTCATAGCAGCAATGTTTATATAATTGTTTTTTCTGTTTTGGTGATGAAGCCGTTATTAGTTTTATTAAATTGTTGCAGGCATACGAAAGTAATT
>JAJAYD010000070.1 GCA_026786345.1 Chitinophagaceae bacterium | reverse complement strand
GCTGTCCGCGCAATGGCGCCAATATTTCTAACATCGGTAATACCATCCAATAACAAAAACAAAGGAGCTTGTCCCTGCTCCACTACAAAACTTATCACCTGTTGCAAATCCTGGTATTGAACTTTTGCTTTAACAGCTATACAACCTTCGTGGTTACTTACATTAAAGCTGTTAAGCTTTTCAACAGGCACTCTATTAACGGGTACCTGGTACTGCAAGGCAAGGTCTTTTACCTGTTCAACCACCTCGCCGTGGATGGTAGAAGACAAATAAATTCTTTCTAATTGAAGGCCTTCCTGCATTGCAGTAATTACTTGTTGGCGACCTATGACAAGTGTATTTTTTTTAGGACGGTATTGCTGACGGGTTTGGCGGAAAGTATTCAAAATATTATGGTATTAACGGGTAAAATTAGTGTGTAAGAAATAAATGAGAAAGGGATTCAACAAATGCCACTAATAAAAAAGCCGTCTTATTCAGACGGCTAAAATATATCTTTTAATGAAGGACTATAATGAAAATGCCTTTTTCACCTTACTTACATAATCCAGTTTCTCCCAGGTAAACAACTCAACTTTCACGGTTTTTACTTTACCATTAGGCATCATAAATTCTTTCGTTTTTATTTCCGGCTGGCGGCCCATGTGGCCATAAGCAGCAGTTTCGCTATATATAGGAGTTCTTAATTTTAGGCGCTGCTCAATAAAGTAAGGACGCATATCAAATATTCCTGCAACAACGTTTCCAATTTCTCCATCAGTCATGTCAACTTTAGAAGTACCATAGGTGTTTACGTTAATACTGGTTGGCTGCGCCACCCCTATTGCGTAAGAAACCTGAACCAAAACCTCATCGCAAACACCGGCAGCTACCAGGTTTTTTGCAATATGACGTGTGGCATACGCAGCGCTGCGATCTACTTTGCTTGGATCTTTACCACTGAAGGCTCCCCCACCGTGGGCACCCTTACCACCATAAGTATCCACAATTATTTTTCGGCCGGTTAGACCTGTATCGCCGTGAGGACCACCAATTACAAACTTACCTGTAGGGTTAATATGGTATTTGATGTTGTTGTTAAAAAGCTTAGCGTACTTTTTATATTTTGACTTTACTCTTGGAATCAGAATGTTAATGATATCAGTATTAATCTTCTCCAACATTTTATCCTCTTTATCAAAGTCGTCGTGTTGGGTAGATACAACGATGGCATCTATTCTTACCGGTTTGTTATTATCATCGTATTCCAACGTAACCTGGCTTTTTGCATCGGGACGCAAATACTTTATTTGCTTATTCTCTCTGCGTAATGCAGCTAACTCTATTAGAATTTTGTGAGCAAGATCCAATGCCAATGGCATATAATCATCTGTTTCGTTGGTAGCGTATCCAAACATCATTCCCTGGTCGCCTGCGCCTTGTTCTTCTTTATTTACTTTATCTACACCCTGGTTAATGTCTGACGATTGCTCGTGAATAGCTGATAAAATACCACAGCTATTCGCTTCGAACATATACTCGCTTTTGGTATAACCAATTTTACGAATCACACCTCTTGCAATTTCCTGAACATCAAGATATGCCTTGCTTTTAACCTCCCCGGCAAGTATTACCTGGCCGGTAGTTACAAGGGTCTCGCAGGCCACTTTGCTCTGCGGATCAAATGCCAGAAAATTATCAATTAATGCATCGCTTATCTGGTCGGCAATTTTATCAGGATGTCCTTCAGAAACACTTTCGGATGTAAACAAATAGGCCATAAATTAGTTATCTTATTTTTTAAAAGCTGCAAAGATAGGGGGAGAGATGTTAAATTATAATTCAGAGTAAATTAATCGCAAACGCATACGTAACTGAGGCTGGCCTGTACCGCCAAACAATCTAATTCTTCCATTAGCTATTATATTGGCATTTCCCGGAGTCAAATATGAAGGTGAGCCATTGGCCACTAAAGGATAGGGAGGCTTATAAAAAAGAGAGTCGTTAGAGGGGGCTGAAAGGCGCAATACATAACTGGAGTCATGCCGGGTGACTATCCCCTGTACATATCTTGTTAATGCAAATGAATAAGCACTTACCCTTCCTATTCCCTGCACTTCTCTTTCATCTCTGAATCCACCAAAAATATGAATGTTAGGACCACCCTGCGTTACCTCGTAATCATTGGGTACACTAATTTTTCGCTTTTTGGCACTATCGTATGCCGAAAGCAACATGTAGCGCGGTGCTGCAAAAACGCCGTCGGTCACTGGGTTATCGGGCGCCTGGTATAGCACTAATTCGGCCCGATGTATCAATGAATTTCTAAACCTGGACAAGTTGGGAATTTTAACTGTAACAAAGGAACCCGGAGAAGTTTGGACAAAATCAAGACTATCACTTTTGCCAGTGTTTACAAAATTCGAAATTTGAGCACCACCCCTGTATCTTATTATGGTATTTGCGCTACCGGATGTTTCTTTAAAACCAGAAGTATTGAATCGAAAATATGTCACCATCGTCTCCCGCTTGATTGCAGTATCTACCCTTGTCCTGTAATACAAAGAAAGTTTTGTATTTGTATCAGTAAGGCTTACTCTGATTAATGCATTTCCAGAGGACTGATCGGGCACCACAGCAAAGCCAGCAAAATTTTCTCTGAAGGCTGAATCCGATTTATATGCATTAAGCGAATCGTAATTTTTAATCAGGCGGTTTGCAAAGCTGTTATCCAGTTTTATCCGAATTTGATTTTTGGCATTTTCCAAACCATAATTAACAGAGTCGTTGAACCCGGTAATATCAACCGTTTTTGATCCTATTTGACCGCCCAAAGTAAAGCTTGAAGTATTTACTCCATAAGCGCTGTCGGGTTTGAGCTTGTCTTTTAGTTCGTAAATCCTCCACGATTGGGGAATTGTGGCGTCTCCATAAACACCCTTATAACTCATAACCAACACAGCAGAGTCCACTACAAGACTGTCTTTTTTACCAGGAAAAGCAAAGGGATAACTTGTAGGTTTTAATTCAAAAAAAAGTGAAGCGAATGTTTTACCAAATAAGGGATCGTTGGTAATTGCACCTAGCACATGCTCGTCAGCTTTGTAAATGCGGGCTATTTCATCGTCGATAAAAGTATTTGTAGTAACATCAAAAAATGTGTCCTTAACGTTCACACCATCTATGGGCGGTATTAAGCCACTTCCAATATCAGTTGTTTCGATTTTTGTGCAAGAATAAAAAAAAATGAGAAAGGAAAGAACTACAAAAATGGGCTTGCGCATCACCTAAAATAAGATTAAAAAAGAGGTTTTTTTACTTGGAAGCAAGGTCGTTATACAATTCTAAATACTCTGTTAAATCAGTATCCCAACCCTTAAACGGTATAACCTTTTTTCCTTTGACTTTACTAAATTCTTCTACCAGTTTTTTGTCTGTATTTTCAGCTCCGAAAGTAATAGCATCGGCATACATAGCGCCACCACGCTGTAGTGCATAATTGGTGGCATCCTTAAAAATATCAAGATCCTTTTCTTTAAGGCTTGCATGAATAGTGGCCTGCTTTGAAAAATCTGACCCAAGATTTTCGGAGAAAGTATTGCTGCCTAAAGTGTAGATGACCTTACTATTTGCAAACACCGGTTCCTTTTTATACACCGTTTTAAGGTATAACGGAATAAGGCCGGTCATCCAACCACTGCAATGAATAAGGTCTGGAGGCCAACCAAATTTTTTGACTGTTTCAAGCGCTCCTTTACAAAAGAAAATAGCTCTTAAACCATTATCATCATACCAGTTTTCGCTTTCGTCGTTAAACACAAACTTCCTTTTAAAGAAGTCTTCGTTATCTAAAAAATAAACCTGCAGTCTTGCATTGGGTAAAGAGGCAACTTTAATTTGTAACGGGTAATCGTCGTTATCAACACTTACATTAATACCCGACAGCCTTACCACCTCATGAAGGCGGTGTCTTCTTTCATTAATAGTTCCAAACCTTGGCATAATGCACCTAACCTCTAACCCGGTATCATTACTTTTTATCGCCAGCTTATTTACGATCTCTGCAAATTCTGTAAGCTCCAGGTAAGGAGACATTTCGTTGGCAATAAATAAAATTCTTTTCTTTGTTGACATTATTCCGATAGGTTTACACGTTAGCCCTTAAAAATAAGTTGGCGAAGGTAAGAAATTTAATCTGAAACTAACGTATGTAAGCATTTTGCCTGCCATAACAATTGCTCAATGATCATTTTTAAAGAAAGTAATTCCCTCTCAAAATACCTGGTTGCTCAAAGAAATATTGGACGTACAACTGGGTTTGTACCCACAATGGGTGCATTACACAATGGTCATACTTCGTTGATTGCGTTCTCAAAAAAGACTTGCGATCTTACGGTTAGCAGCATTTTCATCAATCCAACGCAGTTTAATAACCCGGATGATTTTAAAAAATATCCAATCACCTTAAACAGCGATATTATTCAATTAGATAAGGCAGGTTGTGACATACTTTTTTTGCCTACAGTAATAGAAATATACCCCCATGGATTTAATAATCCACCGAAATATGATATTGGTGAACTTGAATTTGTATTAGAGGGTGCCCACCGGCACGGCCATTTCCAGGGTGTATGCCAGGTAGTAGAACGGCTACTCAGCATTGTTGCGCCGCAGAAATTATTTCTTGGTCAGAAAGATTTTCAGCAAACACTGGTTATTAAAAAAATGATCTCGCTAACGAATATTAATGTGGATGTTGTTGTTGGTTCTACTGAAAGATTGCCTTCGGGTTTAGCCATGAGCAGCAGAAATATGCGCCTGTCAAACCAAGAGCTTGAGAAAGCTACAATGATTTACCAGGTGTTGGTTTACATAAAAGAACATATTTCTTCGCAGCCTTTAAACCAATTGGAAGCTTATGCAAAAGATCTGCTGCTAAACCATGGTTTTGATTCTGTAGATTATTTTTCAATTGTAAGTTTACCCGACTTGAAGCCAGTTGACATATTAGAGCACAACAATCAATTAATTGCTGTAACTGCTGCTACCATTGGCGATGTAAGGCTAATTGATAATATGGTTGTCTCAAAATGATAAGGTACATAAAGGTTAAAAGCTACCTGACACAATTGCCTTTACTTTAAATTGCATGCTCACCTGCACCCTATGCAAAAAAAAATATTAAGTGTTTTAAAGTACCTGCTGTTTCTGGGATTGGGTGTATTTCTTGTTTGGTGGAGCCTGAATAAAATTCCGGAAAAAAACTGGCCGTATTTTAAACAAGCCATTGTAACAGCCAGGTATTGGATGATTATACCTGTTTTTTTTATACTAACCGGAAGCCACTTGCTAAGAGCCTATCGGTGGCGAATGTTGATGTATCCCATGGGTTACAAACCAACTTTTGCCAATACCTTTTTTGCTGTTATGATTGGCTACCTGGCTAACATGGCGGTGCCACGTTTGGGTGAAGTTTTGAAGTGTACCATATTGGCCCGCTACGAAAAAGTGCCTGCCGATAAACTTGTTGGAACTATTGTAGCCGAACGAGCTTTTGACATTATTTTTTTGTTGTTGCTATTTCTTTTGGCGTTCATTTTTCAATACAATATTGTTTCTCATTACTCATCTGCTTTATTCAATAAAGCTTTTGCTTCCTCAAACGGCTCAATTTCTATAATTAAAATATTAATTGTGGTTTTTGTGGTTTTGCTGGTGCTTGCTTTCATCCGTGCATGGTTAAACCGTAACCGTCATTTAAGTTTTATTGTTTCGATTAAGCAGGTTCTAAAGGGCATTTGGCAGGGTTTAGTTAGTGTAAAACATTTGCATCATAAATGGCCGTTCCTTCTTTCCAGCATTGGTATATGGCTGTTATATTTAGGAGGAACCTGGTTGGGGTTTTATGCCACTGCAGGTACTGAACACCTGGGTTTAGATGTTGCCATAGCTGCATTAGCATTCGGTAGTGTTGGAATGATATTAACGCCGGGTGGTTTTGGTTCTTATGCTATTTTTCTTGCCTTGATACTGGAGAAAAATCAGGTTGCTCCGGAGATAGCCCTTGCCAATGGAAACCTTCAATGGTTTGCCCAATTTATTATAGTACTTGTGGTAGGATTTTTATCGTTGCTTTTGCTGCCTTACTTTAACAAACATTCAAAAACCAATGCGCCAAACGAGCATCATACCCAACAAGATTTACCAGTTAGCTGATTTAATAACTGAAGTGATACGGTGGAAATTTTTGGGTAAAACGATTGCTTTTACCAATGGATGTTTCGACATTTTGCACGAAGGCCATATAGCCTCTTTATCTCAGGCTGCAGCCGAAGCTGACATGCTTGTTGTTGGGATTAATAGTGATGCAAGCACCAAAAGATTAAAAGGAGATACCCGGCCAGTGAACAACGAACGCAGTCGTTCTCTTTTATTAGCAAGTTTATTGATGGTTGATGCGGTGGTTGTTTTTGAAGAAGATACGCCACTAAACATTATAAACGCTCTACAACCGGATGTATTGGTAAAAGGAGGTGATTACACCGTAGACCAAATAGTTGGCGCAAAAGAAGTACAAGCTTTAGGTGGCCGGGTTGTTATAAACCCAATAGTTGAAGGGTTCTCAACAACAGGTTTAATAGATAAAATTAACCGGCTGTAAGTAGTCTATTCCCTTTTAATGATTGAACAAAAACTTATACTTAACGTAGGTTCAGAACTCTTTACCTGCTAATTAGCAATTTGATTTTATTCGCAAACTAAAAGTGCCGCTGTTTATTTTACAGTACAAGAGTGCGACGCAACAAAAGCCCAATTAGCACTCAATTGCCTGGCTCAAAAAAATAAAAAAACCAACACTTTAATCTGCAAGACGCAAGGAGTTCTGAGGTTAATGTTTCTTCTGTAGTGATTGAATGTTCATTAAATCGTTGCCATGTCAAACAGAAATCCTGATGACTAATTTCGCAATTGACCCCTGATTTTTCCTGCTGGAAATAATTGTGAATGAGCGTTTACATATAAACGGCTATCGTTTATAATAATATTAAAAGTTGCCAGGTCCAGGTCAAACTTTTTACTCACTCCAAAATCAGCGGTAGAACCGGCAAGGCCAAGAATTACAGGCCCGTTTACTCCAATAGCAGCTCTATGAATATGCGCCATGGTAAAATCGTCGTTGGGCTCATTATTGGTAATGGTTATCCTGCTAAATAACTTGCGGTCATCCGTAATTCTTAACCAGGTTTTGCCTACTGCAGAAGATGGTGACGGTGGCACTTCTTCGGCCCCGGTTAATGTGATATCAGCGGTAAACTGCACACGCATATTTAGCTGCCCACGGGCAAGTCCGTTAGGAAGTTGAACACTCTTCAACTCCAGGTAAAGCATGTAAGTATTATTAAGCAGGCTGTCTACCAATGTTTGTCTAACACCTGTTACGACTCCATAGGCAAACCCACCTAAAGCATTGGAACCAGGAAATTTTGAGGTAGGCGTTAAATCGAGCACCACATTGCCATTGGTAACCGGATCGCCACTTTTTAATTGCACCCCTGATAGCACATCATTGTTCGATAACGTTTTAAGGGTAAGCTCATATTTAATACTGTTATCGGAAAACAGTTGAAAATTGATTGTGCCGGTATCAGCCCGATTGGCAATTCCGGGAAGCATATTCTTTGCTTTGATGCCAACACTCCATTCTTTAATTACTTCGGCTTCGTTAACAGCCCGGTTTTCCTTTGTACAGGAAAATGCTAATACAACAGCACTACACAGCATTAAATACAGGTATGTATTTCTCATGAATATTATTATTTGTAAAAAGCAAAGTTACGTTTTCAACTACGATGCTGATTTGGCAACGAAAAATATATTTGGTTTTTATTTAAGATGAAGCTCAAAAATGGCTGAACCGGATATTTTTTAATTGCTATTGCTTCAACGTTTGTTCAAACAATTTTAGTATGCGTTTATATTCATCGGTCCAACTACCTGGTTCTACAAAACCATGATTTACTGTGCGATAAACAGCCAGTTCGCTTCAGGGTTTCAGGAAAAAAACAAGGTTTTACCATCGCGGCTCCAGTACGGAGCTGAGGGTGATGTTCCAATCCATTTAGGCTCTTTCATTATTTTATCTACGATTAATTCGATTGGTGAACTTTGACCAGATGATAATGTTACTGTAGCAATCAAAATAAAAAAAAAGAAATATTTTATGTTGAGTTATTGATGATTAGCAGGTCTGCAAAATAGGTAAATACGTCTTTCGAATTTTTGTAAAATGTTGTTTAAAATTTGTTGTTTTTAAATACCGGCATTTGTTTTCCATAGCAAAATTGTTGCGTCGCAAGCACTTCGTCTTAGGTAAAAATGGCGTCAGCAGCATCAAATTAAAATTGATAACAATATTTTGACAGGTCTAAACACTTAATAAAATTTAGCCCCCTTCATAAAAACCTAACTATTCTATAATATCTTTTCCGGAAGGTGCACCATCAGCATCTAACATAAAAAAATGGTAGTTAGGTTTGCACATTCCTGTAAGAAATTTAATTATGAGAACTGCTAGTGTAATTGATATAAAAAATGAATTGATCAGCCTGCCGCCCAAAGAAGTTTTGGAGTTATGCCTGAGGTTGATAAAATATAAAAAGGAAAATAAAGAATTATTAACCTACCTGCTGTTTGAGGCCCATGATCCGTCGGGATTTACTATTTCAATAAAACATGAGATAGATGAAAGTATGGAGGACGTTCCTACAAACAATTTGTATCATGCAAAAAAAGCATTGCGAAAAATACTTAAAACCATTAGTAAACACAGTAAGCACATGGCATCGAAGCAGGCTGAAGTTGAACTGCTGCTACACTTTTGTAAGACTATGCTACAAAAGAAATTGCCGTTGCGCAGAAGTGTGGCTTTGACCAACCTGTTAGCCAGCCAGCTTAAAAAAATTAAAGCGCTGATCTTGCTGTTACACGAAGACCTGCGCTTTGATTATTCTAAACAATTGGAAGAAATAATAAGCCAATAACTAAAAATCAGAATACTCTGCAGCTTTCATTAATATGGTTTCATTTCTTGAAACGTTGTTTTGGTATTCGGGCATTGCAGATAACTTTTTCCATTCAGCATCGGCAGAAAAAGATTTCCAATGTGCATCCCGCTCTTCTTTGTTTTCAAAACTGGTCATATAAACAAGGTTTGGCATTTGAGCACCCGCAATCACTTTACCGTAAAAAACAGCATTAAAATTAAGGCGTTTAAAAAGGGCAATTTCTCCACCCTGGTTAAACATTTTTACCTTGTTGTTATGCAACTTTTCGGTAGCCCCCTCATAGCTGCGAAACTCATAAATATGGTCGCTTTTGGGTGAGGTAAGGTTGGGAACCATAAACTGTGGCGCCATATCAAAGGCATTGATCACCATTCTTTCCATTCTGCTGTAAGGAGGGGTTTTATAATTGCTGTTAAGATATGCCCCGGCAGTATTTCCATAAGCAGAAACATCCCATGTTTCGTTAGCCAGGTTTGCAAGCTGCTTTATGTCTTTAAATGATTGGATAACATAAATGGTTTTATCTGCAGCAGTATCGTTGGCAAGTGGCTTAAATACGCCTATGTTTTTCTGCCCCTTATTATGCAGACCGGGTAAATACGCGTCTCTTAAAAATTCGTCAATCAGCTTTTCCTGGTCTGCATTTTTGTAATGGTACACAGTTACCTGGTAATAGGTTGACGTGTGTTTTGCGTAGGCAGTAACATTCAATAAAACGAAAAATAACATTAAAATCCTGGCGGCAATCCTGTAGTTCATGAAGTTGATTTTTTAATTAAGGGTCAAAGGTATCCCATCAATGACGTCAAAAAGTAAATAAGTGTCTAAAATACTTTTATCGGTTACATGCTTGCGTGCAGGTAATCTTTTAGTTCGCTGATGGTTTCTTCCTGCCTGAGAATAGTCTGTTTAATTACATCCTGCATTGAAACAATGCCGCATAGGCCGTGAGAGTCAAACACGGGCAAATACCTGATATTATTAGAAGTCATAAGCTCCATACAATGTTCTATGGTTTCAGCAGGAGCAATGTGTGGAAATTCAACTGACATGATCTCCTTCACCATAGTATCGGTCGACGATTTTCCCTTTAAGATTACTTTACGGCAATAATCTCTTTCAGTCATAATACCTACAAATTGCTCATTCTCCACCACTACTACTGAGCCAATGTTTTTCTCCGACATCAGCCTGATAGCATCTAATACAGTTGTATCAGTTGAAATTGTTATTACGCCAGCGCCTTTTCTGGCCAAAATATCAGATGCTTTTTTCATATAACAGGGTTTTTGTTTGACAGGTAAGTTAAGAAAAACGACTAATATTCAAGCTGTTAATTCAACATTCCATTTTGTAAGGCAACACAGTGGGAAAGGGGGATTTTTGCGTTAATAAAAAAGCCTGCCGGGCAAATGGCAAGCTTTCAAAAAAAAATTGTGGGTGTCTCTAATGTTTCTGCATTTGATCCTCAAAATCTGACTTGTGATTTTTCACTAAAACCCAATAAGTATAGACCGAAGAACCAATCATAAAAATAGAAAGATAGATAATCATGACGTTGAGCTTTTAGGGTGAACCAATCGATTGGTTTGACAAAATATAAAACAAACAACCTGAAAGCAAGCGTTGATTAAGAATAATTACTAAAAATTTACATATACATTTTTCCTATAATCTACTATTTCTAAACAAAAATTCATTCCTTAAGAAGTCTACAAGATCTAACCCGGAAAAATTAAAATTTGATCAATGTAGGGCAGTAAAAGCGAGATTTTTTTTAGTAGAAAAATTACTGATATTATTTCTTGCTTTGTAATTTAGCCACGATATGTATAAAAACATAAATACAGATGAAGCTAACAAAAAGATACTTATAAGATATATGGCGTTCATAAAGTATATGTTTACGCATTAGAATAACATACTAAAACCAACAATTGAGCCAGAAAGAATAAATATCCTACCACTTTTGTAGACTTAGCATTTGGGAAACCCAGAGATACCTAATACAAAAGAAAAGATTAGAGTAGTTTTAAGTGTAAACAATAGAAAACCAGCAAAATAAACCCGGTAACCCACACAGTTATCCATCTTATTTCAACATTTAATTATAGTTCATGAAAAATAAAAAAATATTCTCTTTAGTTATCTTAAACAGCTTGACACTCTTGTTGATGTTATTCATAAACTATGGTTCGAATGCAGGGTTATTTTATACTGTTTCCGTTGGAGATGTCAGCTATAAATACGATACACTATTTACCCCGGCTGGTTATGCATTCGCAATCTGGGGTGTTATTTTTTTAATGCTCATCGCTTTTACAATATTTCAATGGGCCTGCCTTAAAAACCAGGCACACCAGGAATATATTGAATTAACCGGGCCCTGGTTTACAATCAGCAATCTTGCAAACGCTCTTTGGGTTTATTGCTGGCTAAACGAAAAAATTGGTTGGTCTGTAATCGTGATATTGATACTGCTGGCAAGTTTGTGTGTGCTTACCTATAAACTTCGCCTGGAACTGGATGACAAACCGGTAAAAGTAATATTGTTTGTATGGTGGCCCATTGTGATTTACCTGGGATGGATAATGGTAGCTACCATTGCTTGCATTGCAGCCTGGTTGGTCTCAACCGGGTGGAATGGCGGACCGCTGAGCCAGCAAACCTGGACCATCATAATGATACTGGTTGCAACGTTGCTTTACTTATACCTGGTAAAAACCCGCAACCTACGGGAAGCCGCGGGTGTGGGCATTTGGGCGTTTATAGCTATAGCTGCCCGGCAGTGGCAAGCAAACTTCAATATTGCCATCATTGCATTAATCTGTTCACTGGTCTTGTTGATAACCATTTCTATACATGGTTACAAAAACAGGAAATATAGTATTGTAAGTAAGCTAAAGGAGGGGTAAGTTTAAGGCACGGACAACCCCTAATGCTTCGCCTAATGATGAAACGTACTACACGAATGCCAGAACTCCTGGCTGGCTGGTAATAAACCCCTGGTGACAAGTATTTTTCCCCGGAGATACTATTGTCTTATAAAAAGTACCCGTCATTATTCATTTAAAATTCCTTCCTCCAGGAAAAACCTTTTCCTGCGCATGGTCCCTCACCTCGCTTCTTTTATTTTGTGGTGCCGGAATTGATGTTTCGTCGGGCCTTGCAAGGCTTAACACTTGCGGCGTTTCAGTATTTGATGGCGTAAGCTTTCGCAGCAGTTTGGAGAAGTTGTAGCACTGCTGTACAATTACATGTATCACTTCACCTTGTACCTGCAATTTGCCTTCTGCCATAATCAATTTAGACTGTAAAATTTCTTTGCGGTATGTATCAAACAGGTTTTGAAAAATGACCAGATTGGCAACACCGGTTTCATCTTCGATGGTCATGAAACAAACGCCTTTTGCGGTGCCGGGGCGTTGCCGTACCAAGACAAGCCCGGCAACTTTTACAAGGTCACCATCTTTTGCAGCAGATAATTCGCTGGTAGACAAAATATGAAGCTGCTGTAGTTTTTCCCGCACAAAACTTACCGGATGCGCTTTTAATGAAAGGGCCATGGCAGCATAATCGTGCACCACATGTTCAGCAGCAGTCATTTCAGGGAGCGATATATTTTCTCTCTTTTCTTCGGCAGATGGCTGTCCGCTAAACAACACAACAGATTTATCCTTCGTTGATACTTCCCACAAAGCCTGGCGGCGGTCGAGGTTAATAGATCTGAATGCATCTGCATCAGCCAATTTTTCTAATGCGGCATCTGATAAGCCAATACTGCGAAGCTCGTATATGCTGGAGTACTTATTTGTTCTTGCGGATACAAGAACCTTTATGTCTTCTTCGCGAATGCCTTTTACCTGGCGGAAGCCAAGGCGGACCTCACCCCCTGCCCCCTCTCCACGCTGTGGAGATGGGGTGGGAAAACCTGCGGTTTTTTCAAGCTTATTGTCCCAGTTGGAATGATTGATGTCAACAGGTTTTACGTCAACGCCATGTTTGCGGGCATCCATTACTATTTGTGCCGGTTGGTAAAAACCCATGGGCATACTGTTTAGCAAGGCGCAGGCAAACACATCGGGATAATAACATTTAAGCCACGATGAAACATACACCAGCAGCGCAAAGCTGGCGGCGTGGCTTTCGGGAAAGCCGTAACTGCCAAAACCTTCCAGTTGCTTAAACACCCGTTGTGCATATTCGAGCGTGTACCCGTTTTGCGTCATTCCGGTAATGAGCTTTTCCTGTAATTTAGATACCAGCCCTTTTGCTTTAAATGTCGCCATGCTGCGCCGCAACTCGTCCGCCTCAGCCGGAGTAAAACCTGCAGCTACAATGGCAATCTTCATCGCCTGCTCCTGGAACAGCGGTACGCCTAATGTGCGACCCAATATATCTTCCAACTCCTTTGAAGGATATTCTACCTTTTCTTCGCCATTGCGGCGACGTAAATACGGATGCACCATATCGCCCTGTATCGGACCGGGACGAACAATGGCTACCTCAATCACCAGGTCATAAAAGCACCTGGGCTTTAAGCGGGGCAACATGCTTTGCTGTGCACGGCTCTCAATCTGAAACACACCAATGCTATCTGCATGGCAAATCATGTCATACACAACAGGGTCATCCTGCGGAATATTGGCAAGGGTTAAGTTCAGTCCGTAATGTTCTTTGGCAAGGTCAAAGGCTTTGCGAATGCAGGTAAGCATACCCAGGGCAAGCACATCAATCTTCATAAAGCCCAATGCATCAATATCATCTTTATTCCATTCAATACAAGTCCGGTTTTCCATGCGGGCATTCATAATTGGGCACAGGTCAGATAACTTGCCATTGGTAATTACAAAGCCACCCGTATGCTGGCCCAACTGTCGCGGAAAACCCATGAATTCTTTGGTAAGCTGCAGTACTTTTTGAAGGTGTTTATCTTCCGGGTTCATGCCCTGTTCCGCAATGCGTTTTCCTTCAAACCATTCATCGGTAAATTCCCAAATAGCGCTTGATAACCGATTGATGGTATCAACAGATAAGCCCATTGCTTTGCCCACATCCCTTATCGCCCCTTTTTGATGCTGTTGCGTAACGGTGGCAACAATAGCCGCCCTGTCGCGACCATATTTTTGGTAGATGTATTGAATAACTTCTTCACGTCGTTCATGCTCAAAATCCACATCAATATCGGGTGGCTCGTTGCGGGCAGCAGAGATAAAGCGCTCAAACAACAGATCAAACTTTTCGGGATTAACAGACGTAATACCGAGGCAATAACAAACCGTAGAGTTGGCAGCAGAACCACGCCCCTGGCAAAGAATGTGCTGGCTTCGGGCATATCGGACAATATCATGCACCGTCAAAAAATAAGCAGCATAATTCATCTTTTCTATAAAGTCAAGCTCGTACTTAATCGTTTGTTTTATTTTCTCCGGTATACATTCACCAAACTGTTCTCTGGCGCCTTGCCAGGCTAAAAAGGTAAGCTCCTCTTGCGGCGTTCGACCTTCACTTGTTATCTCTTCAGGGTACTCATATCGCAATTCATCCAGCGAAAAACGGCACATGTCTGCCAATTCCTGGCTACGCTCAATTGCCTGTGGGTACAGCCTGAAAAGCCGAAGCATTTCATCTGCCGGTTTCAGGTATCGCTCCGCATTGGGATGCAAACGAAAGCCTGCATTATAGATGGTACATTTTTCACGGATGCACGTCATCACATCCTGCAACTGCCGCCGCGAAGGCGTATGATAATGCACATCATTCGTAGCAACAATGGGCACACGTAATTTTTCCGACAACTGCACCAGCCGGTACAAATACTTGCTATCATCGCCCTGGTAACGCCGCGAAGCCGCCATATACAAATCGCTCCCAAGAGCTTGCCGGTATTCCTTCAAAGCACTTTCAAACGATGGCTCAAATTCAAAAGCCTCATTCAGTTTATCCGGCGGCAACGCAAGAAACTTTACCCCTTTGGCATACCTGTAAACATCCGCTTTATACAAATGGCAATCCCCCTTCTCCGCCCTTCCATTACCCAACGTTAGCAAATTGCTCAATTGCGAATAAGCCGCCTTATCGGTTGGGT
>JAJAYD010000069.1 GCA_026786345.1 Chitinophagaceae bacterium | reverse complement strand
GTACCAATATGCTTTACGTAGAACCTGGAAGAACAAAAATTGGAAACTGTTGAAGTTTATACAATAGTACATTTGTATCAATTGATGAAAATAGCATATTTTATTAGCCCGGAGTTTATTAATTTACTGGTGCCCTTATGGGGATATCCCTGTTTATGAACCTTAGTTTACGTACCAGCACCGTTATTATTTGTTGCCTGCTAACGATGGTTGCTTTTACACAAACCAACAGGATAGACAGTTTAAAAATGCTGGTGCAAAAAGCTGGTACGCCAAAGCAAAAATTAGCCATGCTTTTTTCTTTGTGTGAAGAAAGACAGTCGCTGCATACCGACTCGTTATTAAAATATGCCCGGCAGGCATGGTCTGTTGCAAATGCTTTACACAACAACACTTACATGCTGACTGCAAATTTTTATGCAAACGTGGCGTATTTAAAAACCGGTTTGCAAAAGCAGGTAATAATTAATTGCGATAACGATTTGAACGCTTTGGGAAACAGTAAGGAGAATGAGAAACTTCGGTTACAAATAATGCAATTGAAGGGTATGGCGCTTATAAGAAATGAGCAATTCAAAGAAGCGATAGATGAAAATTTACGATTGCTGACAAAGGCTGAAGTTTTGCAGGACACCCTGCAGCAAATTAAGGCTATGAACAGCATTGGCTGGACGTATATGGAAATGGGCCAAAACCAAAACGCCATCAACTGGTTTTACAAGGCACTGAACACCCCGGCAAACGAAGTTATTTTTTACACCTATCCACTGGTTTACAACAATATTGCATCGTCGTACAACAACATTCAACAATACGATTCTGCTTTGTATTTTATAAATAAATCGATTGATGTAAATAAGTACGATTTAACAACGCTGGCCAATAGTCAAAACATAAAGGCAGATATTTTTTTAAACCTGCACCAGCCAGGGAAAGCGCAACCCTTGCTGGAAGCAGCATTGGCATTAAGAAAGCGGATTGGCGATCCCTATTATCTTGTGTCGGACCTGTACCAGCTATCGGTTTTTTATGCTCATAACCAGCAGGCAAACAAAGGCATTGCAACAGCACTACAGGGTATAGACATGGCCCGCACATACAACCTTACCTCAAAAATACCCCTCCTTTACAGCGGACTGGCTGAAAGCTATAAAATGAGCGGCGATACAAAAGGCTATGCCCAAGTTTTAGAAAATATTATACAGCTAAAAGATACTTTGTTCCAAAAAAATTCGGCGGAGGCATTGGCAGGTTTACAAGCCAGCTACGATATGCAGAAAAAGGAAAACATAATTATTAAGCAAAAACTTGACATTTTAAGAAAGGATTACTTTATAACCGGCTCTGTTTTGGTGTTTACTGTTGCAGCCATACTGGGTATTTTATTTTATTCAAGCTACCAAAGCCGCCAAAAATTAAAACTTAAGAATTTAATAGAAAGCCAAAAAGAAAAGGAAGAAAAGGCTATTAAAGAAGCGGAGGAACACCAACGTAAACATATTGCGGCCGAATTGCACGATAACCTGGGAGCCCAGATAAGTTACATCAGCAGTAACATTGACTGGATCATCGATGCGCCGACGCCATTGAGTGAAGCAGATCAAAAAAATCGTTTGAAATCGGTACACATTACCAGCCAGGGGCTTATGCGAACCCTCAGAGAAACCATTTGGGCACTAACAAGAGACAGGATAACACTGGAAGAATTTTCGGATAAACTGAAGGCTTACATCCAGACTTTTTTACAATTTCAGCCCAACACCCATTTTCAATCGCATGAAAATATTACAGATCAAATTGTGTTTAAGCCCATACAGGCGCTCAACATTTTTAGAATATTCCAGGAGGGGGTAAACAATGCGTTGAAGTATTCAAAGGCATCGAACCTTTTATTAAATATTGAAGCGCACAACCAGCACTTCAACATAAAACTTACCGATAACGGGATTGGTTTTGCAAGCGAAGCCATTGGGGCGGACCATTATGGATTGGCAATTATGCAAAACAGGGCTGCCGAAGCTGGTTTTAGTTGTACGGTTACCACCGCCCTTAACCAGGGAACGGCTATATGTGTTTCGGGTAATACTACCTCAGAATTAATACAAATGAACTATTGACTGAATGCAATCAACTTTTTTACTTTAGCATGATGAAACCCATAAAAATTGCCATTGTTGATGACAACCGGCCCAACCGCATTTCGCTGGCCGAGCGTATTACCTACGATGGAAGTGTTGTTGTGCAATTTACGGCCAATGATGGTGCCCAGTTTTTACAGTACATGCGGGAGGCGGGTTCGGAAAACCTTCCGCATATTGCTTTGATGGATATTGAAATGCCTTTTGTAAATGGCATTGAAGCTGTTAACCAGGCCTCCGTTTTATACCCCGGCGTTAAATTTTTAATGCTTACGGTTTTTGACGATGATGAGAAAATTTTTGAAGCGATAAAAGCCGGTGCCATCGGTTATTTATTGAAGGATGAAAAGGTGAGTGTAATACTGGATGGTTTACACCAAATAATGTTGTATGGCGCTTCGCCCATGAGCCCACGAATTGCCCGTAAAGCTTTGGAAATGCTCGGCAGGGCAACTATTAACGATCTTACTAATGCAACAGGCAACAACTTTAATTTAAGCGACCGCGAAAAAAGTATTTTAAAATTAATGGTGGATGGGCTTGACTACCGAAACATAGCAGAAGAGCTGTTTGTAAGTCCACACACCGTTCGAAACCATATAGCCAACATTTACAACAAGCTGCACGTAACCAGCAAAGCGCAGGCAATTAAAATGGCCACCAAAAATAATTTGGTTTAAGGGGAGGTTTCTGCACTTTTTGGTGAACGGCAGTTATTGTTTTTAGCGAATACGGATATTAGTTTCCTCATCTATTGACGTATGGTTTAGAGAAGAAAATATTTGTTTGGGGTATGAAATAAACATGGTTTCTTAAAGCGCCAATCCTCAAAAGCATTTGCCCTGCTGCTAACTGTCGTTGGTCAACAAACAATAACCAAAGAAGCTGTCTAAATTTAATTTGAAACTTTGATTTTGAAACTGAAGATGCCACGTTTAATATAGATAAAGTGATCCAGTTAGCTAAAGGGACGAAGATGCTATGGAAAACCGCTGGTGGTATAATAAAACATCATTATTAGACAGCCTCTAAGACTTCTCTCTCAGTTTCTCCCCTTCGCTTTTTGAGGGGCTAAGCGTGGTGTCCTTATTCAGACCTAACTCTTTTTGTTTTTCAGGTGATGAGTTTTCGGGAGTGATGCCAAAACGCAACATCCACGAACGGATACCTGTCCTGGCTTCTTTCCATAAATTAGTAGGTGGCTTATAACCATACGCCCGATGTTTACCCGGCGTTATCTTTCCCTTTACTTCAACAAATTTTTGAAAACCGGCAACCCAATCAGTAAAAGTTTGCATAAACTCATTTTCACCAATCATATCTTCTGCCTGGTTGTCGCTGTACTTTTTTCCTTTGCCTGATGTTGCATGTGCCCATAAATGATCGGGCACTTCTACCCCACCATAACGGCACTGCCAAACCAGTGGTGCATAAGCATCCCGCTCGTTATCGAACGGTTCTGCCTGGCCGTCGAAATAATTTTTATGTTTTAATATTTTGGGAACATTGTTCTCATCCATCTCATCGCCGCCTTCATCGCCGTAACAAAAAAAGCCAGCAGTCCTACCCTCCAGGTGATTTACACTTAACTCCTTAAACTGCTCTGTATGTTCCAGCACCATTGCCTTTTCCGGATCTTTATGGTCTATCAGGTTTTCGTCGGGATTGCCACCGTTCATGCACACCAGCCGATCAAACATCAACTTTAAATTACTGCTGGGGGCATACCAGTTTATGGGTCCAATAATGGCCCATGCATCAGCCATGTCAAGACGGGCATACAGATCCAACTCCCACATCAGATCTTTCTCCATCCAGCTATTTTTTTCGTAGCAGTTGCAGGGCCATACACAAAGTGCCATAGAAGTTGAAACGCAAGCATTACACGGTTGAATTTTAGCTCTGCCGTATACGTTGGCCAGATCTTCATAATCTATTTCCCATTCCTGCGGTAACATCGCTGCCATTTTTAGCATGAGGGTTCTTGATTTACCATCAACCCCAGGACAATTGTATTGCCGGCGCCCCGAGCCTGAAATAATCAATATTCTGAAAGGCCGTTGATCTGCCGGTAGCGCAGCATTTTCATCATTTGGATTCATCTGTAAAATTTTTATTAATACCCATAGACCACTATATTATCGTGCCGTACTTTACTTAGCTATCCGAAAGATGCTGAAATAAATTCTGCAGGACGGCTCTGTTTAGCCTCACCCCCGGTCCCTCTTGAAAAGAGAGAAATGCCATGATGGGTAACGGCATTTGGGATAGTTAGAATTTGTCAACGACACTAAAGCCCTTAGGTGCTTCACCACAGTAAGCTTAATTGAAATACTATTCCGAAAGCAAAAAAGGACAACAGTTATCCGGGAGATGTTAAAATAAATTCAGCAGGACGGCTCCGGCTGTTTGCATTTTTTATAATTATTTATAAACTCGCTTTACTCATGATCGCTTGCACTTTTAATAAGCTTGGCTGCCATCTTACCTGCAAGTAGAAATAACAATACCTCGCCAATAACAATGGCCACAAATACCAACGAACCCTTTTCATACATACCGTTTACCCAAAAGTACAATACTGCCGACAATGCCACAATTAATGAAAATAAGGGTATACCCCACTTTACTATTTCGATGCGTTGCATGCGTTTAAAAGTTGCATCGCTTGTCTTTTCAAAATCGGGCCTTATCTTTTGTAACAGGTATATGTTCTCGTAAATGTCTAATAAAAATGGTATGATTTGCAACCAGGCCAGAAGAGCAAAAAACTCAGGTCCGAAATAGTCCATTTTCCAGGAAATTTTCATACATAACAAAAAAATTGAACCGTAAGCAGCGGGCATAAATAAGAAATCTGCATAGAGATGTTTCTTTACTGCGCCGATGGCGGTTGCGCTTCGTTTGTCCTTCAACTTGTATAAGCCCTTTATAAGGTTTTCTAATTCAAGGGCAGAGCCGGGCCATTCAAGATCCATGATACTAAACCGGCGAAGCACCGCATCCTGCGTATAAAAATGCCTGCTCAACCGGCCCATAATAAAAGTGGCAAACAACATAATGCCAAATGTTATGCAGAAAACCAGCCAGCCATCTGTTATATGAACTTGCATATATGGATATTAATTAGGTAGTAATAGTTTCGGATGCTTTTACAATGCTTGCAACAGGCTTTTCTGCATTTATCTTTTCCTGCATATCGGCCCGGTCATATTTGTATTGGTGCCAGTCAAAAGCCAGTAAAAAATCGGTTGCTGCCCCGGCACCCTTCAGCAACATATCTAATTTATCTTTTTTAGTTAGAAAGAAGTTGAGCCAGTTATATTCTGACACATTTATTTTTCCTATACCCTTTTCGTACACTTTGTTCTTAAGTAAAAAATCTTTGTCGTAGTAATAACGAATGGTATCGAACATTCTTCCAAAATAACCGCCCAGGCTCCAACTGGAAGCATGCATGGTTTTATCTTCCGGTTTCGAATCGTCGAGGTCTATACCAAAAGATGGCATGCGCGGAATCAAAACATTAGGGTTGTAAAAGAGATTGATAGGGAAATTAGAAAGAATGCCTCCATCAACAAAACGAGCTGTAGATGGTGGTTCTTTTTGGCCGAGTTTATCCTCCCACAACTTTATGATACCCGGATCTTCGCAGGGAATATTATTAATCATGTACGATTCAAAAAAGACCGGAATGGACATGGATGCCCTGATGAAACCTGCCGGTTGCAGGCTATCAATATCATCAGGCTTTCTAAACAGGTTACACATTTCAGGAAACTGAATTTTATTTTGTGTAACCAATTCGCTGGTTATAAAAGTTACATCGCCTTTAATGCCATCCATACCCATGGGGTGCGGTACCCGCAGGTGCAGGTTTGGCAACAATGCCGCTTTGGTCCGCAAATCTGAAACTGTTTTTACGCCATTGTTTATCATCTGGGTTTTGATCCAATCGTAAAAAAAGTCGCCTGGATTAATGCCATAGCCTGAGTTTTTCAATCGCTTAAACAACATCGTAATATAAGAGAGACCAGAAGCAAGCAGCAACAAATAAAAACCTGTTAACACAAACGACAACCGGGTAAAAACTGTAAAAAACTCCATCTTCTTTTCAAGACCAATCATAACAATATCGGACAAGATTAAAATGGCAAACACCAGTAATGCCGAGATGATCCATTTCTTTGCTTTAATGGTAAAATCTTTATGCGTTATAAACTTTTGAATTACCCATTTGGCAGCGGGATGGCCATCGACCAGGTTAAAAAACTTGAGGTCGCAAATGGCTTTCAAAATCTCATCCGATTTTGGATCTTTTTTGGTTCTGATAACGGTCATTAATGCCGTATTGATGGCTCCCGCACTGGTACCCGCCAGGCGCAAAAACCTAATACCCATGGCTTCAAGAATATAAGTATACCCTACCAGTGCAACGCCTAATACTCCCCCACCTTTTTGTACAAGATTTACATACTGATTGCCTTCATCATCCATAACATCCGACACAATAAATGGATTTGTTGCGCCATACTTTTCGTGTAGCTTCTGTAAACATTGTTGTACTTCAGGATGGCTGGTAAACTCTTCGACTGTAAGGGAATCGTCGGACTGGCTGTTGTTAACTGTTTGGCCCATAGAACTTTAATTATTGAATTAAAACTAAGGTAACCAATTGGTAAAGTCAACCATTTCATTCTAAAAAAATTGAATTGACAAAAACAGCAATATAAGATAGCAAAAGAGAATACGATTAGAGGAGTAAATGAGACACTTACATAAAATACCTAAAACAACCTTAATAGAAAGGTTGCATAATTTGAAAGAAAGAACTGAATATTACAAAGAGAACAATTTGGATCAACTACGCTGAATGATTTTTTATTTGAAGCATCTAAACATGCCTAATTATCTCAACGCAAAAGCATTTTAAAGGAGAACCATGGACAACAACATAAATCATTCAAAGGTTTTCGTAAGTCCATATCAAACAAAATGAGAACAAGCTATTTACTGGTATCAGGCTTTGGTGTTTTTTTGCTTTTTTGGATGGCCTTTAAATCTTTATCCATTTCAACTTTGATAGTATGATTTTGATGTGCCTCGTCTATAGAATGAGATTGCTGTAAAGATTCTTCCTGTTTGGCAAATTCATTTAAATGCGAATAGTATTTCTGAATAATCTTTAGTTCTTCCTCCGACATGCCCTCAACATTAACCAACCTGTTACTTGCCATTTCGTGGGCTGCCACCAACTCGTTCAACTTTAATTGAATGGCAAGACTGTCTTTATTTTGTGCTTTTTGAATTAAGAACACCATCAGGAATGTGATGATAGTGGTGGTAGTATTGATAAACAACTGCCAGGTTTCAGAATAATGAAAAAGAGGACCAGTTGCACCCCATACCAAAACTAACAGCAAGGCCATGCTAAATGCAGCAGTGCCTCCTGCTTCCTTCGCTACATTTGTAGAAAATCTTTCAAAGAAATTTCGCCTTGGCTTGTTCGACAAATCAGATTTCATAGTAAAAGTTTATGCATGTTAAGCAAATATTATACCTTCAAAAGATATGATGACACATGCCGGTATGTTTATGAAATAGCCTCCAGCTTTTCAATGGGCAGTGGCAGCTTTTCTGCTTAAAGTTCTTTAAATATTTCCCTTTTCAGCCTCAATAACCAGGGCAAGAAGCGCGGCTGGAGGTATATGCATTTTTACTTTTGACTTTTGACTTTTTACTTTTGACTTTTGACTTTCGACTTTCGACCTCTACGGCACCTCTACCATTACCCAGTTATTGCTTCGCCTGCTCCGGATAATTGCATAGTCTTTATTATGAAATAATTTGTACGTTTTAGAAGTACTGCTATTACCAAATCGCAGCCAGCCATAATTGTACACTTCAAACTTAAAAACAAATGGCTGCGATACTTTTAACGGAGCAGCAGTATATTTTTTACCATCATCGCTCAGGTAAACTTCCATATCGCTATTGCCATAAAGCGATAATTGTATCCAGCTTGGATCGGTGTTTGAATTTGTAGGATTTTGTTGTGGCTGAGGAAGCGGCGTACCACTGCCCGGAGAGAGTTCGCTTAAACCCTGTGCATAATTCCAGCCATTACTTATTGCCCTTAACCTGTCGGCTTTTGCCGGATGGGTAGCGCTGGCGTTGGTTGCTGCTATCTTTTGCATAGCTGCATTTGCTTCCGTTAAACTGGCTCCCAGCTTTGCCATTACATAGCCCGAAAAATAATCGGCTTCAATTTCTTTTGGTGGCGTACTGCCTCCCTGGTTTACTACATGATTTTTATAATGATGCCCCATCTCATGCGCCAGCACACTAATGGATGCCCACTTTGAACCGGCATAATTGTCCAGGTTTTCTAAAAAATCATTATCATAAATAATGTATCTCTTGTTTCGTACAATGGTGGCGTATGCATTGTTAATACCATTCTGTTCCTGCACCGTAAAGTTCTCCTGCCAATGTATTGAATCGAGCATGGTGTTCAGGTAATCCCGTGCTTCGTATACCGAGCTAAAATCTGATTTTAATGATTTAGGTGGAATAATAATGCCACATTGATTAACCTTTTGAGCGCCGCCATACAGGTACAAAAACAATCCCAGGAATAACAATTTACATTTCATGCTTAAAAAATTTTAAAATATGAGTATGCAATCAATAAATACGCCACGGGTAAAAACCAATAGGGTTACAGCCTGCAAGCTTTACTAAAGAAACGCATCCACATAAAAAGGGCCCGGAAATTTTTTGTTTCCGGGCCCTCGAAAAGAACCTCATCAAGAGGGATATGAAACCACTTTTATCTGCCTATGCAAAACTGATGAAGACAGCTTACCAACAGCTACCCTACTGCTAATGCTTTTCAAAGTTGGTTAGCGAAATGATCCGATCG
>JAJAYD010000068.1 GCA_026786345.1 Chitinophagaceae bacterium | reverse complement strand
GAATCTGTTTTATATAACTGTTTCAGTTAATCCAATGTAGATGATGCTGTAATGAATGTGGTATTTCCTTATTTAAAAAAGATTGGCCTTCTTTGGGTAACCGAACATATTATTCCTGCTCAAGAGCATTTTTCGAGTAACATAATAATGCACAAACTATTATTGAAAATCGACTCTTTAAATTCAGTACGAAATCCAAACGGCAAACGTGTTTTATTGTTTACACCTGTAAACGAACACCACGAAATACCTATTCTCTTTATTCAATACCTTTTAAAAAAGTATGGACATACCGTAATATATTTTGGGGTCAGTATTAAGTTATATGATATTGAAGAATATTGCGCCTTTAAAACTGTAGATGTGCTACATTTTCATGTAATCACTAACCTGAACGGCTTACCCATTAACGATTACGTTACCAACATAGCTAATAAATTTCCCAGTCAAAAGATCATCATTTCCGGGCCTGTTGCTGCGGAAGTAACAATAACAAAGCAAAATACGCGGCACCTGGTTAACATGAAACAACTGCTCGATTATGTAAAAGAATGATTACACGTAGCTTTTTACATCGTCTTCGGTAATAGCTTTGCCCGACAATATTACCAGCCGTTCCACCACATTTCTTAGTTCACGAATACTACCGGTCCAGTTATGATTGTTGAGCGTTTCAAGCGCCTTTTTGTCAATCTCCTTTTTGGCCTGTCCATATTCGGCAGCTATGTCTTCCAAAAACTTATCAACCAATAAGGGTATATCGCCTTTTCTATCGTTTAAAGAGGGCACATGAATGAGAATGACACCGAGCCTGTGGTATAAATCGAGGCGGAAGTTTTTAGCTTCCACTTCCTGCAGTAAATCTTTATTAGTGGCAGTCACGACGCGTACATCAACTGCAATTTCCTTATCGCCCCCTACCCTGGTTATTTTACCTTCCTGTAAGGCTCGCAGCACCTTTGCCTGGGCACTAAGACTCATATCACCTATTTCATCTAAAAATAATGTACCACCATTGGCCTGTTCAAATTTGCCAATGCGTTGCTTTATGGCTGAAGTAAAAGACCCTTTTTCATGGCCAAACAATTCGCTCTCTATTAACTCTCCCGGGATGGCCGCACAATTAACTTCTATTAAAGGCCCCTCAGCACGGTTGCTTTTTTCGTGAAGCCAGCGGGCAACCAATTCTTTACCGCTACCGTTTTCGCCGGTAATCATTACACGGGCATCAGTAGGTGCTACCTTTTCAATAGTATCCTTTATCTTTTTTATTGAATCACTCTCACCTATCATTTCCTGCACTTTTGAAACCTTTCTTTTCAAACTCCTGGTTTCTTTAACCAGTGTATTTCTGTCGAGGGCATTTCTAATGGTGATCAACAGCCGATTAAGATCCGGCGGCTTAGAAATATAATCAAAGGCCCCTTTTTTAACAGCCTCAACCGCAGTTTCAATATTACCATGACCACTAATCATTATGATAGGTACATCTGAATTTATGGCTGTTGCCTTACTTAAAAACTCAATTCCATCAAGCTTGGGCATTTTAATATCGCACAGTACCACATCATAATTTGCCGATTGAAATTTTTTCAATCCCTCCTCTCCGTCTGCGGCTTCTTCAATTTTGTAACCTTCAAAACCTAAGATTTCGACCAGCGTTTTTCTTATAGCCCTTTCATCATCTATAATAAGTATAGTTGCCATTATTGCAATTTAGGGCACTAAGTTAAGGGGTTTAGCCAAAGCGTAATTAACATGCCCAGTCTTTGGGGAAACAGTTATACGGTTAATTTTTTAATCCCTTGAAGCGTACCTGTTAGGTTGGAATGATAATAGTAAGCTTAATGTCTGTATTGTACATTTGAAAAAATAATTATTATATAGTTACTTTGAGCAACAACATTACCCTCCTATTATGAAACGATATTTATTCGTATTTAAAAACCATGTAATTATCATGGTTGTTTTACTTGCTCTTGTAATTGTAAGTTCTGTAACCAATGGTAAATTATCGTCCGTTACCACTGTATTAACCGGCGTTCTAATGATTTATGCCGCCATCGTTTTTACTATTAGGATAATAAAGACCCCAGCAAAGAAAAATAAGGATGATGTCTTGTAAGAATCGACATGATCACTCATTTAGGATTTTAATTATTTTACTTACGTCTTTGCTCTCCATCCAATTGACCGGACGCAGTAACAAACCCACAAAGAAACCTGGTTTCATAATTCTGTTGGCGACAGATTCTACCGTATTATCCATCAGGTTTATATAATCAGACTGTGCCGCTCCCTGAACCATTGCAAGTGCAACTCCATTGGCCCAACTGGTTTTTCGGGCTGTATTAATACTAAAGTTCAACACGGCTTCTTCCTTTTTATTCGAAATTTTTTTAAGAATACGAAGAGGAAACCAAATATTTGCCAGCTTATCCTGTACCTGCTGGCTTAAAGAAGCAATAATGTTATTAATGCTTTCAAAATCGGATTGAAGTGCATAAATTTTTTCGCCGGGGCATGTTTGAGCAGCCGCAATTCCAAGGTCAAGATTAATGTGTGTATTAATGCCAAGAATAAGATGTTGTAATACAACGAGACTACTATTATTGCAAGCGTCGAAAGCAGCACACCATGCATTGCTACATTTTTGCCCGGTGGTGTAGGCTTCCCATGCCTGCAGGTAACGGTTTGCAAAATTCACATCCAGATCCTCCATTCTTCCCCCATCAACAAAACGCTTGTTTCCTATCTCGTTTTTAACAGCAAGGGTCATTTGCCGGTAGAGCGAAGCAAAATAGCCGATGCGGCTGTTATGGTGAATACTCCAATCAATAATGTTGTCGAGGTGCGCAATAACGTCGGGTAAAGTTTGGGCTTTGATCATACTTGAAAAATAAGCTAAGTACAGGGGGATTCAAACGACATTCCGAATACAAAAATAGTAATGGTTGTACGTCACCCTAAACGACATCCTGCTAAAATTTAAACATCCATGACTTTGCCAAACCACCCCCACGCTATTTTAAGCAAATTGCAAGGCACACAAAACCCCGATACAAGCCAACCTTGCGAAGAGCTAAAAATGCCAACGCACAGCCCACCCACCCCCGCTGACGGAATTCTTATCATCTTAAAAAAAATACGTCAACAATTAAATGTGAATTTTGCCGATGGGCGGGGAAAAGTAGTGTGCTAAAATTTTAAAACTCTTTACGAACAAGTTTTTCGATAGTTTCACGAAATGTTTCACCAACAGGCAATTCCATTTCTTTTATAAAAACACTGTTTTTACGAATGGAAGTAATGCTTTCAACGGCTACGAGGTAAGATTTATGTATCCGCAAAAATTTTGAGGATGGGAGTTCCTGTTCAATTGCTTTTAAGCTGGAACGTATCAATAAGGGTTTATTGTCGCTTCTCAGATATATTTTTATATAATCCCGCACTCCTTCTACCCAGATAATGTCGTTAAATATTATTTTAACCTGGCTATAATCTACATTCACAAAAAAAAACTCTTTTGAATTTATTACAATTGGTTGCTGTTTTAACGATTTTAATTCATACAGTTCTTTGGATTTGTTACAGGCTTTTATAAAGCGGTCTAAGGGAACAGGTTTAACCAGGTAATCAACTACTGCCAAATCATAGCTTTCCAAAGCATATTGGTTGTAGGCAGTAATAAAAATTACAAGAGGCTTGTTTTGAAGTGTACTGACCAACTGAAGACCGGTTAAGCCAGGCATTTGTATATCAATAAAAATAAGGTCAACTGTATTTTCCTGTAATGCCTTTACTGCTTCAAATGCATCGGTGCAGGAGGCCATTAATTTTAAATAACCTACTTTGCTTATATTGTCTGCCAGCAGTTTTAATGCCAATGGTTCATCATCTACAGCTATACAATTCATCATCATTTTAAAAATAATTTTAAGTGAACTTTGTACCAACCGTTGTTGTCATCAATTAAGAGTGTATGTTTTTCAGGATACAACAGTTGCAATCGCCTTTTTACATTGGTCAATCCAATCCCGGAAGTTTTATCTTTTGCTGTATCCGAGCTAACATACTTATTCTTTATAAAAAAGTCCAGTTGATTATTGGATGAATGCAAATCAATATCGATTTCAGGATTTTGCAACAGCCCGTTTCCGTGTTTTAAAGCATTTTCTACAAAAGGTATCAACAACATGGGCTCAATGGTATGCCATTCTTCTTTTACATCAAAACTGGTATTCAAAGTAAGCTTACTGCTAAAGCGAATCCTTTGCAGGTCAATATAATTTTGCAATGATTCTTCTTCATTGCGGAGTAACACTTTTTCTTCATCAGTTTCATACAACATATATTGAAGCAGCGAAGACAATTTAATTATGGTAGGTTCCAGTTCATCACTCTTTAACCGAACCATTGCCACAATATTATTCAGTACATTAAATAAAAAGTGAGGGCTTATTTGTGAACGTAAAAAGGACAATTCTGTTTTTAAATTTTCTTTGTGTAATTCGGCTGCAACGCTATCGGCTTTAATTTTATCGTAAATAATTTTATAAGTTGTACTTACTGTTACAGTAAAAAGAAAGGGTATGATATTATGTGCAGATGATCTAAAAAAATTAAAATCATGACCCTGTACAAATGGCTTAAACAAAGCGCCATGAAACAGCATGATAATACAAAAAGATAGTACAAGAAAAAATACAAAGTAGATGTATTTATGCTTATTAAATAGCTTCGGTATCAATACCAATGCATTAAGGTAAAACAATCCCATCCAAAATAAATTGGTTACCGTATTAAGGTTTCTAAAAGCAAGATCATCGGCATCATTTGATGAATCATTCTCTGAGCTAAAAATAAAAGGCAATAAAAAAATCATTACCCATACCAAAGCATGTAGCACGAGTATTGATTTTTTATTCAATTGCAGTTTACTTTCATGATTCTCAATTGTTTTCTTTACCATTTATCATCCGGGAAACAATACCATTATGTTTTGTAAGATCTGCTCTTATAACGCCAGCAATATGGATTACAAAGTATGTGTATAATCCCCATTGTACTATACTGTGCGTTTCTTTGGCGAGGTTATGTACAGGCTTTAACCACTCAACATCTTCAAAAGCTAGCACCAACCCTGTTGTAGCCATTGTAATAAAGAGAATATAAAATACCGCATAGCTAAATTGTACAAAAAGAAAATGCTTTTTTTCTGGCGTACCTGCAGGGTAACCAAGGGCTGAACGAATCTTTGTTGACAGTTTTTTTTCCTTTGATAATCTTACTTCAATTACAATACGGCTAAAGATTAGAAAACTTAGGCCGAAACCAATATACTTATGAAGCATCCACAATTTATCACTGTATTCATGGGCCACACTCCGGGCCTGGTCTTTGGTAACAATACCTCCTTTTTCCTGCACCTGTTGCTGAACCAGGCTGATATTATTATTAGTCTTAAATAAAGTTGACCCGAATATTACAGTTGTTATAGAAGCTGTGAAGAATAAAAACGTAAGCCAATGCCAAAGTCTGATGGATGCAGGTTTGGCTGTTTGGAAATAAGAGGGCGCAGGTTTTAAAGGATTCGTTGTCATTCTACTTATTCATTATGTTGTTTTGTGGTAAACTACCTTCTTATTTCAATATTTTATCAAGAAAGGAAAATACTATTTGCAGGTTTTCCGGTGTTTCAAATTCCTTCCCGCCATGTTGTACACCTTCCAGCAAATGCAGTGTCACTTTTTCTTTGCCTAATACTTTTACTAATTTCTCGTAAAACAAGACAGACTGTTGTGTTGGAACTATCGGGTCTTTTGTGCCGTGTTCAATTAGAAATGGTGGATCATCGCTCGTAATATACGATTCAGGATTTGCCATCTTTACTTTTGCTGGAATCTCCGTAATTTTTTGCCCTAATACTTTTGATAGCGGTGAATTGGCTTCACTTTTATCAGGTTTGCCATTACCCGTTTCTTTTAGTTGTTCATCCATTAATAAAAAATTAGTTGGTCCAAACCAATCTACTACAGCCATCACCCTGCTTGATTGGTTTGCATTGCCCATACTCATATCTTCCAATTCCTTTACATCTCCGGAAGTACCTGCCAAAGCAGCCAAATTAGCTCCTGACGATCCACCCCATAAAGCGATTCGTTTTGGGCTAAATTTGTATTTAGCTGCATTTGCTTTAACCCAACGTATCGCAGCTTTTACATCATTGATATTTGCAGGAAATATCGCTTCGCCACTCATTCTATAATTAATTGAAACAATTGCATATCCATGGTTCAACCCCTTAAGCATCGGGTTGAGTTGCTCATCGGCTTTATCACCAAACATGAACGCACCACCGTGAATACTAATAATGACAGGGAAAGGGCCATCCCCTTCATCAGGCAAATAGATATCTAATTTTTCAGCTGGCGATAAATTTGCATAGGGTATATCCAGCCACTTTCTTTTAATGTTTGACATGTCAACTAATGCTGGTTGTGCAAACAAAACAGATGTAAAAACGGAAAAGGAAGCGATAAGAATAATAGTGAACGATCTCATGTAAGTAACTTTGTATTAATTAAATATCTTTTAAAATTAGCAGTAAGAAAATCTAATTCATCTGCACTCTCTTCTGCTCATCGGTTGTTGAAGAAGATGATTTAGATTTTGCCTGTACACCAAATCTGTACACAAAAGCAACATTGAAAACCCTTGTATCCCGGCTTATTTGCAAGGTTCCTTGCACATCCTGAAAGTTCTGTATTTCTTTGGGGTTTTGAGTATAGAAAATATCCCTGATATTAAATTTGAGACTTGCTTTATTATTCAGTAACTGCTTTGAAATACCAGCAGATACCTGGCCTAAGGGCAATAGAATCGCTTGTCCTTCATCACGGTTACGGGTGCTGTAAGTACCGGATAGTTCTGCAGCCCAACCATTTGTAAAGCTAAACTGGTTGTTGATGTTTAGTGCCAAAGTAAGTTGTGAAGCACTAAAAGGGAAACCTGCTATTACCCCGTTATATTTATTCTGAAAGAGGTTTGCATAAAATATTCCTGTGTACCATTTGGTGAAAGGAATGGTGGCACTTTCTGCTATACCGAAATTATACCTTGTTCCAATATTGCCAACACTACGAACGATCACAGAATCTTTATGAATGAGTGTTTCATTGATCATATCAGTAATCATGCTATAATTAAGTGTGGTGGTAAAAAGATTTTTATAGGTGTGGCTCAACTCTATGTTTGTACTAAATTGCGGCTGTATGAAAGGGTTTCCGGTTGAGTAAGTGTACTTGTCTATAAATGAAATAAAGGGATTTAATTCCTGATAAGCCGGGCGGTCAATTCTGCGGCCAACAGATAAAGCAAACTGGTTATCACTATTTGCTTCATAGCCGATAAAAGCAGTTGGGAATAAGCTGGTATAATTTCGGTTAAATGAAGAATCATTACTTTGGTCGAATGCTGATTGCACTCCTTTATAATTGGTGTTTTCTAAGCGTAGTCCGGCCTGTACTAACCATTTGCCATACTGCTTGTTTAAATTGATATAGGCAGCATTAATATTTTCAGAATAATTGAACGCATTACTTAAAGCATTATCTGGCAACCACTGGTTGTTTGCCAGTTTAAAAAAGTTGGAAGTATTATTAGTTTTTACAAGACTTGCTTTAATACCTGTTTCTAATTTTACCCCAATGTTTAACGGCTGTGCATAATCAAACCTTGCTGAATAAATATCGATTTTTAAAGGAAGGATATTTTTTAAATTATTTGTTCCTTTCAATATTTCATTCGGCTTATAACTGAGCCCCTCAACTTGTTGATTTCCGGAAAAGTCGTAATGCAGGTAATCTACGTTAGCGGTTAAATCCTTCTGGCTACTATCAAGTAATGTATGAAAGTTGATATTTACTGCACCATTTTTTGAGTTGTTATCAACTATCCTGTTTGTTTTTTCTATCGAAGTTATACTGGAATTTGCATTTTTAAGATAACTGGTTGTAAATGCGTTTTGCTGTTGAGGCGCAATAAAACCAGTTGTAACAATACCCAGCGTTGTTTTAGGATTAATAAAATAATCCAGCCCAAGTTTAAGATTGTTATTCGTCGCCTGATTTACTCTGTTAGATAATTGGTCTAATGATGATATTTTTTTGTTAGACACATCCAGGAAATTTCTTTGGATATCAAAATTCATGAAGCTATTGTTAATGCTGTAACCGTAATTTAAGAAAGTATTTATTTTGCCCGTTCTGTAATTGAGCATTAAACTGTTATTAGATTTGGCGTAAACACCCTGCCCATAGTTTAATGTTATGCTGCCATTAAAACCCTGGGTTATACTTTTCTTTGTTTTGATGTTGATTACGCCAGCATTCCCTGCTGCATCATACTTAGCTGAAGGGTTGGTCATTATTTCAATCTGGCTTAACTGATTTGCATTCATATTACCCAGCAGGTTTGCTAATTCGGCACCGGTTAAATATGATGGCTTGCCATCAATCATTAATAGTACACCGGCCTTGCCTTTTAAACTAATGTTGCCATCTTTATCGACAGCAACACCAGGTGATTTTTCCAAAACCTCCAATGCTGTTGAACCAACATTGGTAACAGAAGCATCAACATTTACCACCATCCGGTCAATCTTTTGTTCTATAAATGGCTTCTTGCTGGTAATAACAACAGCAGTAAGATTTTTTGGAAGTTCCTGTAAAATCAAAGTGCCAACCCTTATCGTTGTATTATTTTCTGAAATAATAAATACAGGTGAATTTGTTTTTGCAAAACTTACAGCACTTGTCGTCATAAAGTAACTACCAAATGAAATTCCATTCAAGTAAAATTTTCCTGCTTTATCAGAAACAGCAATTTTTATTATAGAAGAATCTTTAGACTTCATTAATGAAATGGTTGCTGATTCAACAGGCACATTCTTTGTGTCCACTGTACTGCCGGATACAGAGGTTTCTATTGTTTGAGCAATACCTTTAATGGAAAGGACGAGTGTTATAATAACGATTAGTAACTTTTTCATGTTGTATATTTTTTACAACACAAACCTATTTCGTGGAATTTAAATAAATTTGGAAATGATGTAAACAGTGAAAAGTTTGCGGTGAACTTTGAAAATTTTAAAGGGCTAAAAGACTGCCCAACGCACCAGGTCAGGCACATTTGCAAGGCACACAAAGCCGACACACAGCAGCCAACCTTGCAAAAGAGCCTGCCTTGTTCCTACGCACAGGAAACCTTCTGCGGTGCGACACAGGCTCACATTATAGATGACCACGGAGAAAGGGCGGACGCACAAAAGGGGGTTTGCCAAAATACGGGCAGACGGAAGTTATCTTCATTTTTTTTTCGCTATTGTGCGTCATATCCAGCTCGACATTATCTATTTAACTTTTTGTTGTTATCTTCTTCTCCAGTTTTTCAATCATCATCGGTTCCGGGCTGACGGAATACTAATTCCCGTACTTCGGCAAGCCCTGTCCGTTAAATGTACCTAACCCCAAACAACTGTTACCAAGATGGCATTTTGTAAAACGCAAAACTCCCGGTTGTGGCCGGGAGCTTTATTCATATTTTTACTTTTTACTTCTTCATGTACATCACCTCTTTTACCAGTTTAATTGTTCTTGGTACATCTGGCAGGTATAAGGCTGCAAGGTTGGGAGCATAGTGCATGGGAGCATCGGCACTACAAATTCTACGTATAGGTGCATCCAGATAATCAAATCCTTCTTTCTGGATTCGGTAGGTTATTTCTGAGCTGATGCTGGCAAACGGCCATTGCTCTTCCACTATCACCAAACGGTTTGTTTTTTTAACGCTCTCTAAAATCGTCATCCAGTCTAAGGGGCGGATGGTTCTCAGGTCAATAACTTCAGCGCTGATCCCTTCTTTTTCCAGCTCAGCCGCAGCACCCAGGGCCACCTTCATCATTTTATTATACGAAACAATGGTAACATCCGTGCCTTTTCGGGCTACATTACACTTACCCAGTTCAATAATATATTCTTCTTCGGGTACATCGCCTTTATCGCCATACATTACCTCACTTTCAAAAAACACTACCGGATCATTGTCGCGAATGGATGCTTTTAAAAGGCCTTTTGCGTCATAGGAATTAGAAGCCGAAACCACTTTTAACCCAGGGATGTTAGCATACAAACTATCGAATGCGGTAGAATGTTGCGCACCCAATTGACCGGCACTTCCGTTGGCTCCTCTGAAAACAATCGGGCAACTAATTTGTCCACCACTCATGGCCAGCATTTTACTTGCTGTATTTAAAATTTGGTCCAGTGCCAAAACAGCAAAGTTCCAGGTCATGTACTCAACTATTGGACGCAAACCACTTTGAGCTGCACCTACAGCGATGGCGGTAAAACCCAATTCAGCTATGGGTGTATCAATTACTCTTTTAGGACCAAATTCGGCAAGCATGCCCTGGCTTACTTTGTATGCACCATTATATTCAGCCACCTCTTCACCTATAAGAAAAATATTTTCATCTTTCCTCATTTCCTCGCTCATCGCTTCGCGTAGCGCTTCCCTGTAGGCAATTTGTCGCATTGTATGTATGAAATTAGCTTTTAGATAATAATGATTTGCCCGCAGGCAAAAGTTGGGCAAAAGTATAAGTTTATGCTATACAATCCCAAAATGTACCAGCATCATTTAGTGACAAGAAAAAAAATCCTTCCGGTGAGGAAGGATTTTAAAAAAGTTAATGCCGTGATTAATATTAGCAAGAAGTTGGGCTGTTAAAAAACATTGTAGGCAAAACCTACATAATACAAACCACCCACCTGCGGGTTACCAAATGCGCTTCGGTAATATTTGTTACCAAGATTGGTAGCCCCTATTTTAAACATGCTCTTGATCTCAGTAAATTTGTAACTCAACATTGCATCGGCAGTACCATACGATGGAACTTCGCCTGAACCAAAGGTACCTTCCCAGTTAATTTTATCCTGCCAGCGATAATTGACATTAAAGCCAAATCCTTTATAAAAATCAACATTGCTTAAGCCAAGATTGTACCTATATTTTGGGGCATTAAAGAAGGTAATTAAGCCAGTAGGAACATCCTGCAAACGATCGCTGAAAGCGTTTATATTAGCGATATACTTTTTAAACAGATTATATTCAATCCCAATTCCATAACCAATAACCTTAACCGGTGTTGTTGAGTTAACAACAAACGAAAAATTATTTGTGGTAAAAGGACTGGCTAAATCTATGGGTGCACGGGCAGGTATTCCTGACTGGCCCCTGCCTACTGCAGCTCTGCCAAGGAATTTTTTGTACCGGCTATAATAACCATACACATCAATTAATAACTTTTTACTCCAGAGGGCTTTGTACCCTATTTCGTACGACTTTACAGTTTCGGGTTTGATGTTGGTAAACTGGGCAACTTTTAGCAACCCAGGGTTTGGTACGGTTGCAAACGAGTTGCGGTAAGCCACTATACTTTCAGAAGTATAGGCAGGGTTTTGATCGAATTGAAAGAACGTATTAAAGCTGGGCAATCCACCAACCAACCTGTTTGACCCTCCGGTTAATAAATTTATGTATTGGTCTTGCGTAGAAGGGAAACGATAGGCGGCCTGGTAAGACAACCGAATGTTGTTATTCTCTGCAACCTTAACAAGGGCACTGAACCGCGGCGTAAATCGTCCATCAAAATTTTGATTTTTATCGTACCTGACAGAGGCCGAAAGCTTTAAAATTTCTTTTATAAATTTCTTTTGAAGCTGAACATATCCACCATACTCGTTTATACCAATTTTGCCCGTAGTATCGGCAAAAATGGTTCCGTTTGAGTTTAACAGAAAGCGACGGTATGATGCACCCACCAAAACCTCAGCAAATTTTACATAATCAGTTAAATTCAACTGACCCTCGTAATGATACAGGTTTGATTTGTCTGCAAATTTTGCACCGCCTAAACCAATAGGCGTGTTAATGGCATTTTGAAAAGCTTTTTTAAATTGTGCTGAACCCGGCAAATAACGTCCTGTTTCAGCAACTGAACGTGCAGTGCCGTGTGCAACTGCATCGGGAAAAGCAGGTAAAAATGTACCCGGCGTTGCCCCGGGTATTAAACCCAGTTTTGCTGCCGCATAAGTACCGGAATATTGTTGAAACCAGGTAGCATCACTTTTCCATGCCCTGTTTATAAAAATTGCTGAAGTGGTTGCTGTATAAGAATCACCTGAATTTTCCTGTGTGGTATAGGCACGCAGAAACCAGTTTTTACTTTTTAGCTCCAGTTTGTACTGGCCCATCTTTAGGTTTTTAAGCGAATACCTGTCAGCCCCGGTATATACAGAAGTACCTGTTCCAAAGTATCCGAGAAAAGATGCTTCTATATTTTTTGTAATCATATAATTTAAACCTGCAGACAAACGAACATTGTAAGCATTGTAATCAACCAACTCTTTTTCGTCATAGCCGGTTCTGCTTACTGACTGTGCACCAAATGTACCCCTGTACGGGTTGTTTGCAGCCGTACTTGCAGGTATTAAAAACGGAAGGAATTGGGCTAAAGGCGCCAATTGCTGGTTAGACCCAAAAGTTAAGGCTATTTGTTGGGGAGTAAGGCCGCCTGCAATAAGCTGGTCTAATAAAGTAATACCGGCAGCACCACCGTTACGGGCAACGGTAGCCTTTACTGCCTGTGCAAATGCACCCATGCTTGCAGAAGCTTCATCACCAAAAATGTTTACACCGTCGTAGTTGGGATCCGATACTCTGTCGCCGTCTTTTAATGAGCTGATTACATTTTCTCTACGCAGGTTTCTTACATCATTACCACGCCAGTCTTGTGCCTGTACAAACTGGGCACCTATTTTAAAGGCAAATTTTTCCGAAACTTTTTTACCCCAGCGTAACGACCAATCGTAGAATGGTGCCGGGTTGCGCTGGTAATTATCAACGTGGTTTACACCTTGCTTTATTTGAAAACTCAGGCCTGTATACTTAAAAGGACTTTTACTATTTATAAGCAATGTACCGTTCATACCACCAGAGCCATATAGTGCTGATGAGGCGCCGGGCAACAACTCCATACTTTCAACGTCCAATTCGGTTAGACCAATAATACTGCCTACGGCGAAGTTTAATGCAGGAGCCTGGTTATCCATACCATCTACCAATTGGTTAAACCGAAGGTTACCACTACCATTAAAGCCACGGGTACTGGGTGTTTTAAAAGCAAAACTTGAGGTGGTGATGTCTACTCCTTTCAAAGTTCCAATAGCATCATAATAGCTGGGTGATGGGGTATTTCTTATAGCTGCCCTGCTTACCGTTTCGATGGATACCGGCGACTCCAATACTCTAACAGGCGTACGCGTACTGGCAGTAACCAATACATCACCAACAAAAAATGAAGCTTCCAAATCAGCCGTTACAAATTGGTTGTCTCTAAGCGCAATTTCTTTCGTGGTAAAATTTATAGCAGATATAACCAATGTTAGCGGATAGGATAGAGCAGTGGTAATTTTAAAATTTCCTTTTTCATCGGAAGCGGTGCCTTGTGTGGTTCCCTTAATCGTAATAGAAGCTTGTACAACTGCCTCACCATTACTTGCACTTTTTACAGCACCGTTTATGGTGGTATTTTGAGCAGATCCGGCAATTGAAGTACAGCAAAAAATACAAATTATTAAGATGGAGGGTATAAACTTTTTCATATGGGCAGTTTGTTTGGTTTGTTAAGACAATAATAACAATTGTTGTATTGCTTTTAAAATTTAATTTATTCAGGGTCAATTATCAAATAAAAATTTTTGTAAAAAAGAATGAAGTGTCTAAGCTTCTTAATTTTGATTCATGCCCACCTTTCACTTTCCACAGCAAACAAATTTTTATAGCGGTAAAGTTCGCGATGTTTATTCCATTGGCGATGACTGGCTTGTGATGATTGCCAGTAATCGGATTTCGGCCTTTGATGTTATACTTCCACATCCTATACCGTTTAAAGGACAAGTATTGAACCAGGTAGCTGCATACATGCTAAATCAAACAAAAGATATTGTTCCAAATTGGTTGGTAAATACCCCGGCTCCCCATGTAGCAATTGGTAAAAGATGCCAGCCATTTAAAGTTGAAATGGTGGTAAGAGGCAATCTTACCGGGCATGCATGGCGCACTTACAACAGTGGCAAACGCACCTTATGTGGTGTTGCTTTACCTGAGGGGCTTCGCGAAAACGATTACTTTCCTACACCTATTATAACCCCAAGCACCAAAGCCGAAGTTGGCCACGACGAAGACATATCGAAAGAAGAAATAATCGAAAGAGGATTGGTTGCTCAAAACGAATATGAGCAGCTTGAAAAATACACGTTTTCATTATTTGAAAGAGGTAAGCAAATAGCGGCAAAAAGGGGATTGATATTGGTAGATACCAAATATGAATTTGGAAAGATTGGAGATGAAATTTACCTGATGGATGAAATTCATACTCCCGACTCATCCCGCTACTTTTATGCAGATGGCTTTGAAGAAAGATTAGCCGCCGGTGAACCTCAAAAACAATTGAGCAAAGAGTTTGTAAGAGAATGGTTGATTGCCAACAATTTTATGGGTAAGGAAGGCCAGCAAATACCAGCCATGTCAACTGACTGGATTAACACCATCAGCAACCGCTATGTTGAATTGTATGAGCAATTGATAGGCGGACAGTTTATACCCGTGGAGGTAGATGAAAAAGCAACGGAACAAAAAATACTGGCAGCTTTAAAAGAACTGATTGGCTAATTGTTGTTGCCTTCTATTTTTAAGTTGCTTTAATTAATGTAAAGGCCAGAAGTATACTTGTGAAGTTGGCACAATCTCTATAACTTAAGTCTACCCTTTAACCTTTAAAAAATAGTTATGACCCCTGAAAATGTGTTCTCTTTCTGTAATACGCTGGTGTTGCCAGGCTGGATTTTACTACTGGTCCTTCCCCGCTGGAAGTTTTCTGATCACATAATAACGGGTATCATAGTAACCATACTTGCCCTGTTCTATTGTTACTTCATCTTCACCAATCTGCATCCTTCTGACTTTAAAAGTTTTAATACGCTTGGTGGCGTAATGGGGCTGTTTACAAAAGATGAGGCTGTACTGGCCGGATGGATTCACTACCTCGCCTTCGACCTTATGACCGGACTTTTTATAGTTAAGAATGCACAGAAGCATAAGGTGAATCATTGGTTGTTGCTACCCTGTCTTTTCTTAACCTTTATGTTAGGCCCATGTGGTTTATTGTTCTATTTTATAATCCGGATGATATGTACAAAACAATATTTCCCTTCAAACTATTAATCGTTTGTTATGAAACGGTTTTTAAATGAGCTGAAATTTAGAAATCGAACGCTCTACTTTTTTGGGTGGTGTAACCTAATTACAGTTATTGTATGTTTCATTTTGGTGCAGGTAGATGATACCACTATGATGGGTATCAACGCCTGGATTAAACCCATCAAGTTTCTTATTTCGGTTGCTATTTATAGCTGGACGATGGGTTGGCTATTGTATTATTTAAACGAACCGCAAAAAGTAAAAAGGTTTAACCTGATGGTGCTGATTGTCTTTGTTTTTGAGAACGGTTATATACTTTTTCAGGCAGCGAGGGGACAAAAGTCGCACTTCAATTTTTCGAGCCCCATTACAATAACCCTTTACAGTTTAATGGGTTTGGCCATAACTGTGTTGGTTTTATGGACAGGCTATTTTGCAATTCTATTTTTTAAACGTAAGGTGCCGGGCTTAAGCAAATCTTACTTGTGGGGTATACGTTTAGGAATGTTGACTTTTGTAATCTTTGCTTTATCAGCACATATTATGGCATCGTCAACCGGCCATACAGTAGGCGCCCCTGACGGCAGCCCGGGCCTGCCCTTTTTAAACTGGAGTATTAAATATGGCGACCTTAGAGCAGTACATTTTTTTGGTATGCATGCATTACAACTGTTACCAATCTTAGGTTTTTACAGTAACAATAGTAAGCTTACAGTGGGTTTGTTTATTATCTATTTTTTATTATGTACCCTTACATTGTTTATAGCGTTGCAGGGTAAACCATTGTTTGCTTTCCTGTAATCAAGCCAGGTTTTTTACCTTTTACTTATTACTTAAAACTTATTACCTAAAACTTATAACCTACTCCTGCCTGTATCCCTTCATCTCTTCAATGGTTGGCCTCAATCTCTTTTGCGATTTATTAAAGATCATGATACCGTTTTGCTTTCCCTCACGTAGCTTTTGCTGTTCGTCCAAAGGAAGGTGATACACCTGCTGACATTCGGGTGTACAGCAACCATCATACTTAATGGCACATGCTTCGCATTGAATAAACAACAGATGGCAGGCATCATTCTTACAATTGGTATGTGTATCTGCCGGCCTGCCACACTGGTGACATTTGGCTATCACCTCTTCGGTTATACGTTCCCCGAGCCTGTCATCAAAAACAAAATTCTTTCCTTTAAATGCACTGGGTAGCCCTTCCTTTTTTACTTGTTGCGCATAATTTATAATGCCGCCTTCCAAATGAAAAACATTTTTAAACCCGTTGTGTAACATAAAGGCACTGGCTTTCTCGCAACGAATACCACCCGTGCAATACATAATGATATTCTTGTCTTTTTGATTGTGCAACGTGTCAACCGCCATAGGCAACTGGTCTCTAAAGGTATCTGAAGGAACCTCAATTGCTTTTTCAAAATGCCCCACCTCGTACTCATAATGATTGCGCATGTCAACCACTATAGTATCGGGATCTTTTAAAAAGTTGTTCATCTCCCCAGCATTTACATACCTGCCCTTATTCTCCATACTAAAAGCCGGATCAGTAATACCATCCGCAACAATCTTATCCCTGACTTTTATCTTGAGCACCCAAAAAGACTTGCCGTCATCGTCTACCGCAATATTTAAACGAACGCCATCTAAAAAATTGTAGGAATAAAGAAATGACTTAAGGGAATCATAATCAGACGAAGGCACACTTACCTGTGCATTGATCCCTTCCCTGGCAACATAAATTCTACCATAAACTTTTAGTGCATTCAAGCCTTTGTACAAGGTATCTCTAAACTCCTGTGGATTTTGTATGGGATGATACTGGTAGAAACTAATGGTGGTACGTGGCTCCGTTTCTTCCATTAATAATTGCTTGAGCTCCTTTTGAGAAACCCTGTTGTGTAATACTGCCATAAAATAAATTTTAAGACATCCACTTGGTTTTCATTTGATAAAAGCTAAGTCAATGTTCCATTAATGGACCCGCTTACAGGGCGGGCAAAATTTTGAAAGGCAAATATAATGAAGGAGTGTTTTAAAGAATTGTCAAGGTTCAAACCGGTATAACATTGCAGCACTGCTTGCAGTCATCTTAACATGCCGGCGAAAGAAAAGCGAATGCCCGATGTTTGCCAACCAGCTTTTGTAAAAGATTGCACAAAATCTACCCGCCCAACCTTTAATATATTTTCAAGCCCAATAAAAACTTCGCCATACAAAGTGCCGCCATTAATGTAAGCAAGATTGTTACCCGTAACTATAAACCAGTTCAGCTTTTTAAACGCAGGAATTTTGTTAGTCAACAATCCATTTAATTGGTACTCTACATGCTCTTCAATGTATGCTTTGGCAGTATTGCTGTAAGTGTAATAATCCATTAACTGAAAGCTTTGCAGGTAGGGCGCTGCACCGGAAAACTTATTGGCAATAAAATGGTTAAAATCCGGCAAGAAAGATGCATGATTTGATAAGAATCCTCCTGCCGAAACATTGTATGAAAAGCTGCCGGCCAATTTTAAATTAATGTTTTGATTGAGTGCAATTTTCCACTTTGTAAAATCCACATCACTTTTAAAAAGTTCGGGAATTCCTCTTGTAATAGTCCCTGCAATAACAGGATAAGGCGAACCTATCATTATTTTTCTACCGGGCAATTCTATATACTTTGAGCCGGGCTGCCAGGTAACACTTATTACAGCTAATGAAGCCTGGTGCGGCACTAAAGAAATGTTCGGCATAAACTCCCGGTCCGCAAAATCTCTCCATTTATAATCAGTAGTATTGGCAAGCGGTTTTCTATCCTGGTATTCAAATAAAACGGTTGTGGTAAACCCTTCGCCCAAACCTTTGGTAAGCGATAATTTGTGCGTTACTGCCTCGTACGATTTTAAATAATTGCGCTCCCAATACAGGGTGCTGAGCGTATTGCTAAAAACCCTTACAGGTTCGCGGTTATCAAATTGAAATACTTTTCTACCACTTGTAAACGAGATGGAACTGAAATAGTTTTTGCCGTAATTGTATTTTAGATTGATGTTTGGATTGAAATGATGATTGCTAAAGCCATAACGAAAATTCGGGGTAATGCTTAATTGGTTTCGCCTGGTTTTATCCCACCTTTTAACGTAAGTCGGCGCAACATCAATTACCAGCCCTTCCATAGTATTATAGCTGACCGCACTCATTAAACTATTAAGGCTAACTGAAGACAATTTTTTTTCGTTGGTGAATGTTTGCCCGGTGATTAGTAAGCTGGTAATATTCAGTTTGTTTCGCACCCGATCGAGTGAGTCGAGATAGGCTGGATCGTTCCTTAATTGTTCAAGGCTGTCTTTCTTTTTATAATCTTTCAGCTCCACGGCTGCCAGGGGAATAGGCCGAATGCTATCCCAATACACAGCTCTTTTTTTATTGGCACTGTCAAATATTTTTAAAACTGTATTGTCGAAAAAGCCTTTTGCAAAAACAGGATTTAAGTTGTACTGATCGTACACCTGCACAAAGCTTCCATATCCATCAAAACCAAAAAATTTGATAGACGGAAAAATGGTTTGTTGCTTAATTACCCAGGTACCTTTTAAGGGAGTAAAGAGTTGTTCAATAATCAATGTATCAACAAACTGCATCTGGCTTTCTTTAAAAAGGGAAAGCTGCAGACTATGGATGCGCCATTCGTTTTCAATGATGTTGATATAGCCTGAAAACAGCGGTTCAAAGGTTTGCTTTGGTATTACCTTTATACGATTGATCATTTGCCCGTTATCAAAAAAAGTGCCTTCAAACTTATAACGATAATAATTTAAAGCATTGTCGGCAATGGGCGAAATAAACCCCCGGGGGTTAAGGTTGGCCAGGTCAATATTATTTTTATAAAATGAAATAATTTGTGGATTGCTAAAACCAAACCCATTACTTTGACCACTTACTTTGGTAGATAAAACTTCCACCTTTTCCTTTGGATTGTTTACGGAGTAACGGGCAACAGTTTCGGATAGAAAAATTACTTTTTGTTTGCTGGTGTCTCCATCTTCAAAGTCGACCTTCTTACCCAGAACACGCTTAGGATAACCTCTGAGTTGAAGCAATCCTTTGATGTACACTTCAGCGGTAAATTGCTTGTTTTCCTGCTCATAATCTTTTCTTTTTTTGATGGCATTTCTTATTATGCCATAGGCCGGGTCTTCACCATTTTTAACAGTCACATTTCCCAGGTCATACTGCAGTTCATCAAGCACCACATTCAGGTACACATCCTCTTTTGAAACCTGTATGCTTCTTTCTTCAGACTTATAACCTACATGTTGAAAGATGATGGTGTATGAACCTGCAGTAAGATCGAGGCTGTAATAACCGGCACTATTTGCCGAAGTACCCAGGGCTGTTCCTTTTACAATAACAGAAGTGAAAGGCAGCGGCTGAAGTGATCTGTCGTTTACCTGGCCAAGCAGCTTAAATTTTTGACCGTGAGCTATGATGGATAACGATAAAAACAGGAAAACATACCAGAAGCTTTTGCAAAGGGCTGACATATGCAGGTAACAATTAAATAGTGATTATGAACCCATCTTCCTGGCAAGACTTCCGGTTAGTGCAGCCATACCGGCTACGAGGCCACCAATAAAAGCTGAAAGCAGGATCAGGGCAATAAATGAGCCGCCTAAAGGTAAAAGCCTGGCAACTTTTTCAGCAAGAATGTGATGGTTGGCGTTGTCTATAAAAAATGCCTGCAGCCCCCATAATAAAAACAAGGCAAGAAAGCCTGCAATAAAACTATAACCTGATTTTTGAGGTATTACCAATGCAACCAGAAAAGCAGCAATAGCTATAATCCACCATGGAAAAAACAATGCACCTGCAAAGCTTAGTAAGGCAGTAAGTAATAAAGAAGAGATAAATTTCATGTGGGTTTAATTAGCCTTTTACAAATGTCATCAACCATTTCATGGTATCTGTACTCTCGGCGGTTTCGCGGTTCATAAAAGCCAGCTTGTAATATTTTCCGGCTGCCCATGTATCAATAAAGTTGTCATAATATTTGCTGCCGGGGTTGCCACTTTGCCCTCCGGGATAAACCGCATAGGCATCAATATTATCAGTAAGCGAAACGATCATTCTCCAGCTTGGACCGTGGTCTTTTTTTGTAGCATTAATGATATGATCACCTCCACCAATTGGTAAGTTCAACCTGCTAAGTGCAGGTATGGAAAGCAGGTGACGGACTCCTGTTTCTTTATATGCCCCCCACTCCAGCTTCCTATCTTTTTTTAATTTAGCAAGTTGTAACACTGCTTCTTTAAACGACAGCGTTGCAATGTCACCTACTGTTTCTTTACCAGGTGTTCTTATATCATCAGCAAATTTGTAGGTGCTATCTTTTAACAGGCTTTCAAGCAAAGTACTTTCATCGGGCCATTTAAGTGGCAATTTGGTTTGGGCAAACTCATCGCCCCAGGTAGCCACCTCCATTTGATCCCACCACAATCTAAAAATAGTAGGCCCCTGTTCATCTATATCGTTTCTGAGATTCCAGTTCTTTAGTATGCCCAGGTAGCCCAGTTCTGTATTATTCAGTTTCGTTTCGTCCAGATTTTTTAAAAGAACAGTTCGGGCATATTCGGCAAAAATATTGTAGTTATCCGTCTGCATCTCCTGCATGTCCTGAACCGTTATATTATTTAAGGCCGCCAGTTTTCGGTTGATGATCATACCTCTGTAGGAAGGAAAAGAACCACCCATATAGTAAGGATAGGTTGAATCAACAGGTACCTGGTTTGCACTGCTTACAAAACCCCTTGCCGGGTTTAACATCATTGGGTTCTCTGCTTGCGATATGTAGCCTTGCCATTGATAATTACTATCCTGTCCTTCCATTACAAAATCGCCCTGGCGCAACCACTTAGCCGGAAATTGACCTTGCTGTCTAATGGCTATGTCACCACTTTTACTGGCAAAAATAAAATTCTGACCGGGGCATTGAAAGGTGGAGATGGCATTCAAATAATCGTTATAATTTTTTGACCGGTCCAGTTTGTAAAAAGTTAAAATCTCGTTACTGGCATCATGGGCTTTCCAACGTAGTGCATAGTATTTATGATCGTTTAACTTGTTGGGAAATCCCTGGTCATAAAT
>JAJAYD010000067.1 GCA_026786345.1 Chitinophagaceae bacterium | reverse complement strand
CGTAAGCGCTTCGTAAATGGGAACCTGCAAGAAAACCCAGGCCACCGCTATAAATTTTTAAGGGTTGATGTATGGCAAATTCCATAGAGAAATAGGCTGCTTTCTTCTGGTATCTTTCATCGGTAGCATAAGGCACCTCGAAATTTCTGAAATTCATAATTGGTTTTTGTGGTTTTGCAAACTATCGCAATTGAGTGCTCAGGGGTTTACTAAAATTTATATTGAATAAGTAAGACGGCTGATTGATTGTAAAAGTTGTAAAGAAGCGAAAGGGTGATTATTTAGAATTGTTAGGGTAAATTATAAGGTCAATTTGTGGATCATATTTTATTTACTTTCTTATAAGAGTCTATTGGTTATTATTTTTTAAAAAAGCAGTGCAAGACTACAAAAACTTTTCTTATTTAATCTAAAAGGCTTGAGGTAGCTTGTTGTTGCCTCTATATTGAGCTACTTCTTTTTTTTCGCTTCAGCTACATCTCTCTTTTTTATATAGCTATCGTTAAAGAAACATTTGATACCCCGGTAGTTTCCGCAACTGCCTTGCTCTTTAAACTTTACCTGCCTGCCGGTAAAAACAAAATCGATCACACATGGGTCGTTGTTCTCTTTAAAAATTGCATTGGTTGCAGATGACATTGAAAGCAGTCCTCTTAATTCACCCCCACATTTGTCCTCACCATCATTCTCAAAATGAATGTAAAAACGGTAATTCTGTGCATCCTTGCCATCGCGGAGCGAAATAAAGTTTGTTGTGCCTTTGTAGTAATCGCCGCTTAATTTATTCTTCTTTGGAAACGTATCTATAGGGTTTACTTCCTTGGTTGGTTTGATACTAAAATCGTTTGTTTCGTTCAACACCAGGGTAAACAATCCAACATTATTATAGGCGTAAGTATTTCGCTGGTAAAAATCTGTTTCGTTCGCTTTCCATTCATCGGTTAAGGTTACCCCCATTTTTTTATCGATGGTAGCTGTTGTAACAATGCCTTTGTCTTTGCTATTTGAAGTAAGCGGAAGAAACGCTGAAAATTCATTTTTATTATTTAATACCACCAGGTATACCGCTGTTTTGGTTTTGTTGCTAACCTGTGTAACCAGGTAAGTTTCTTTGCCTTTATCCGAAAAACGTATTACCGGCTGAATCTTTAGTTTACGGTCTGTTCCAAAGGGAAACATGAAAATGGTGTCGGGTATAAAACGATTGAAAATGGCTGAACTAATGGTTGTTGTATCGTCAAGGTTGGTGAGGTTAGTATCTACAACTGCAAAGGGTAACTTTCCTTCGGGAAAAGCATTTAGGAAATCATTAAATTCTACCTGGTCCTCGCCCTGCAATGAAACTTTTTTGTTTTTGCAACCAAAAACAGCAAGCAATAAAAACACTAATGCAATAGCGTTACGCATATTTTTTGCAATTGAGGCCGCTAAATTAGGTATTAATGATAAAAGCCGCAGTTTATGATACAGAGGCGAAAATAATGTTGCTGTACAGGAAGAAAGATTGTTTAAAAAAACGAACCTGCTGAGCCCTGCAAATTATTTTCAGCTATTCAAAATAAAAATTTAGATTTGGCTAAAAAAATTTTTAAGCCAGATGAATTTTACTGCCAGCGAAGAAAACTACATTAAAGCAATCTATCATCTTCAGCAATCGGCCGCACTGGTCACTACCAATGAGTTGGCGGCACAGTTAAAAACCAAGCCTGCCTCGGTAACCGATATGCTTAAAAAGCTAAAATTGAAAGACCTGTTGCTTTACGAAAAATACCAGGGTTTTCAACTTAGTAATAAAGGAAAAAAAGTTGCCCTGGGCATTATACGAAAACACCGGTTGTGGGAATATTTTTTAGTTAACAAGCTACAATTTGGGTGGGATGAAGTGCATGAGATTGCTGAAGATCTGGAGCATATCAACAGTAAACTGCTTATAGAAAGATTGGATGCCTTCTTAAACTTTCCCAGGTTCGATCCGCATGGCGATCCTATACCAGATGTAAATGGTAGAATGGAGGTCAGCAAGCAAATTAACTTAATTGATCTTGCGCCCCACCAGCCTGCAGAAGTAAGTGCGGTTGGCAGCCAGTCATCTGAATTACTGGATTTGCTGAGCCATAAAAACATAGGTATAGGCACCCGTTTGGAGGTCGTTAAAAAATTCATCTTCGATCATTCTATAGAAATAAAAATTGAGGATACCGCTCCATTTTCTATCAGCCAGCAACTAGCCCAATCATTATTTGTAAAACCATTGTAAACTATGAAGCCACAGGTAAATGAGGCATCGCTGAGTGAAGTACACGAAAGTATCGATGTAAGTAAATCGCAAAAGGGGTGGCGTAGGTTATTAGCATACATGGGACCGGCTTACCTGGTTAGTGTGGGTTATATGGACCCCGGTAACTGGGCAACCGACCTGGCCGGTGGAGCTCAATTTGGATATGCATTAATCTGGGTTTTATTAATGAGTAACCTGATGGCCCTTTTACTGCAGGGGTTAAGTGCACGGTTGGGAATAGTCAGGCGCCGCGATCTTGCACAGGCCAACCGCGAAACCTATCCCCGCTTTGTAAATTTTGCTTTATACCTGTTGGCAGAAATTGCTATTGCCGCTTGCGACCTGGCGGAGGTTTTGGGTATGGCAATCGGTATTCAATTGCTTACAGGGCTGCCTTTAATTTGGGGTGTTGTAATTACAGTGCTCGATACTTTTTTGCTGCTTTATCTGCAGCGACTGGGCATGCGCAAAATGGAAATATTTATTATATGTCTTGTAGCAATAATTGGTGGATCTTTTTTAATTGAAATGGTGTTGGCCAAACCTCACCTTCCCGATGTATTAACCGGCTTTATTCCGTCTTTACCCAATAGCAATGCACTCTACATTGCAATTGGGATTATAGGAGCCACCGTTATGCCGCACAATTTGTACCTGCATTCGGCATTGGTGCAAACACGTAAAATAGCCAACAAACCGGCTGCTATAAAACAGGCTTTGCGCTTTAACCGCATTGATAGTTTTATTGCATTGAATGCCGCTTTCTTTGTAAATGCTGCCATATTGATACTGGCGGCTTCGGTGTTTTTTACTTCGGGTAATACAGAGGTTGCAGAGTTAAAGGAAGCACACAGATTGCTATCTCCGTTACTGGGTACAAAACTGGCGCCTGCACTATTTGCAATAGCATTGATCGCCGCAGGCCAAAGCTCAACAATTACCGGTACACTCGCAGGTCAAATTGTAATGGAAGGCTACTTAAACCTCAGAATAAACCCATGGATACGAAGATTGATTACACGGTTATTAGCCATTACTCCTGCTGTGCTGGTCATTTTAATTTTTGGGGAGCAAAAAGTTGACAGTCTTTTGGTGTTAAGCCAGGTAGTGCTCAGCCTGCAATTGGGCTTTGCCATTATTCCATTAATCCATTTTGTAAGCGATAAAAAAACAATGGGTGAGTTTGTTATAAAATGGCATACCAAATTATTAGCGTGGCTAATTTCCGCTGTGCTTATTTTCTTAAATGTAAAAATGGTTTACAACGAAGTATCAGAATTATTTAGTGAGCAGGGTAATTTGGTTTGGAAAGCTGTGATCATTATTGCCATCATATTTTTTGTTATCCTTTTTGTTTTAATGACCGTACTACCTGTTATTAAAAAGAAGGAAAGAGCCGAAGCCGTACGCATACACAAGGATGCAGCCTTACTGCAACATTTTACTATTCCATCAGTTGACTGTATTGCCATTGCATTAGACTTTAGCAATAACGACGAAAAGTTAATTGCCCATGCTATTTCGCAGGGTAGTAAACAAACAAAATACCTGCTGCTGCATATTGTAGAAAGTGCCCAGGCCAGGGTTTTGGGCGAGGTGTCCGACGATGATGAAACGAGGAAAGATAAGCTGCACCTGTCCTCTTATATAACCCAGTTAGAGCATTTAGGATTTATAGTTGAAGGCCAGTTGGGTTACCGGGATCGTACCAAAGAGATCGTACGGATTGTTACACAGGGAAAGGCTAACATGCTGGTGATGGGTGCACATCACCACAGCGGATTTATGGATTATTTATATGGTGAAACTGTGGAGAAAGTAAGACACCAGTTAAAAATTCCGGTACTAATTGTGAGTTAGGGGAGAATGGTGAAAGTCGTGAAAGGTGAAACGTGAAGGGTGAAAAAAGTGAAAAGTCAAAAGACAAAGTCATGAAGAGTATAAGACGAGGAATCTGAAATCCGAAATTCAAAAGAATGCTTCCTTCAACATCCAACATTTAATATTGAACATAAATTTACGGTAGTCTAATACCGGCTTGCAATAGAAGCTTCTGGTAGACTACCGTAAATTAATGCCCGATAAAGCTTTCTGAAGAATTTGTTGTTGAGTGTTGCAATAAATCCTCGGTGCAAGATGCCGGGCTTGACAAACTCCTTCAACATCCAACATTTAAAATTCAACATAAACTTTCAGTTTAACGACAACTCAAAACAACTACCAACCACCAACCTTTTTTACAACGCTGCCTTAATTTTTGGCGCCAGCATCATAGCCCATTTTGCATATTCTAATCCTGAAGGATGTAAGCCATCAGTCGCCACCAAAGCACTGTTAGAGGACGCGTCTCTTGTTGATCGCGTAATATCGGTATAAGAGATTTTTCTTTGTTCAGCTACATCTTTATTGATTGCATTAAACCAGTCAACCTCTTTGCTTACCTGTAGTTTTTGTGCAGGCGGAACAAAAGGTGTTGCACTATAGTCGGGTATGGATAAGACAAAAACCCTGGAAGGTTTGTTACCCGAAAGTTGTATGGATTTTTCAAGCAAAGCTGTAAATCTTTCGCGATAACCTGTTGTATCCCTAAATTGATATTGGTCATTTACGCCAATCAATAAACTTAGCACGTCGTAAGGCGGCGTTATGGTAGAAGTAGTAATGGCACTCATCAGGTTGATGGTGGTCCAACCTGTTGTGGCTATGTAGAACGGTGCATTCACTTTTACATTGTTTTTTAAAAGCAACTCCACGGTTTGTGCAGGAAAACGCTGGTCGGGGCTTACGCTTTGGCCAATAGTATACGAGTTGCCCAATGCCAGGTAGCTATAATTCTTTATAGGTGTGGTATTATCAACCGGTGTTACCACAACAGGATAGGTTGCAGGCGGAGTGGTATTCAAAGTACCTGGCTCATCTTTACCACATCCAATAAACACAACTACTATACCCGGTATTACAACTCGTCCAAATACTAATTTCATTCTTTTTAGTTGGCAATCTTTGTACTAAATATCTTCCCATTGCGTAATTTCTTTTTAATACTATTAAAAAGATCAAACCTTACTTTTGTGAACCTTTTTTTAACGTTTAAAGCAATATTGAAATGGCAGAAAAAATAAAAGTAGCTAACCCCGTTGTTGAATTGGATGGGGATGAAATGACCCGCATCATCTGGAAATTTATTAAAGACAAATTGATTTTACCCTACATAGATGTTGATATTAAATACTACGACCTGGGTATAGAGTATCGCGATGAAACCAACGACCAGGTTACTATTGATGCTGCCAATGCCATAAAGCAATATGGCGTAGGTATTAAATGTGCCACCATTACTCCCGATGAGCAGCGCGTTGAAGAATTTGGATTGAAGCAAATGTGGAAATCGCCTAACGGAACCATCCGTAATATTCTTGATGGTACTGTTTTTCGCGAACCTATTTTAATGAACAATGTACCCCGCCTGGTGCCTAACTGGACAGCTCCAATTTGTATTGGACGTCATGCGTTTGGCGACCAATATCGTGCAACTGATTTTGTTACCAAAGGCAAGGGAAAACTCACCATTAAGTTCGAAGGTGAAGACGGAACAAAACAAGAGTTTGAAGTATACAATTTTAAAGGTGATGGCGTTGCCCTGGCAATGTACAATACCGATGAAAGTATCAAGGGTTTTGCAAGGTCATGTTTCAACCAGTCTTTAATGAAAGCCTGGCCTTTATATCTATCCACTAAAAACACCATTCTTAAAAAATACGACGGACGTTTTAAAGATATTTTTGAAGAGATCTACCAGCAGGAGTTTAAAGCAAAATTTGATGAAGCAGGCCTTACCTACGAGCATCGCCTGATAGATGACATGGTAGCCAGTGCTTTAAAATGGCATGGCAATTTTGTTTGGGCCTGTAAAAATTATGATGGTGATGTACAGAGCGATACCGTCGCCCAGGGCTTTGGCTCACTCGGTTTAATGACCTCAACTTTGGTTACACCCGATGGCACCGTAATGGAGGCTGAAGCAGCACATGGTACGGTTACCCGCCACTACCGCGAACATCAAAAAGGACGACCTACTTCAACCAACCCCATTGCTTCCATTTTTGCATGGACAAGAGGATTGGAGTTCAGGGGCCGTTTAGATAATAACCAACCCTTGATCGATTTCTGTCATGCACTTGAGCAGGTTTGTATTGAAACGGTGGAGAGTGGTATGATGACCAAAGACCTTGCTATTACTGTAAAGGCAAAAGTTGAGCATGGTACCGACTATTTATATACCGAAGAATTTTTAGACGCCATTGATGCCAATCTGAAAGCTAAATTGGGTTAGTAAGTTCAATTGATAATGTTACAATGCCGGGACCAGTTTCCGGCATTTTTGTTCAGAAAATTTTTGTCCTGGCTTGCCACATCTAAGGGGCATTGTTGCGTCGCCCTCTTGTACTTTTTTATCTGG
>JAJAYD010000066.1 GCA_026786345.1 Chitinophagaceae bacterium | reverse complement strand
TGTCAGGGGTTTAAATACAAAAATTCCGGCCCGGCTGGTATTAATGATTTTGCTTAGTCTGTCCTTATCATTTTTACTTTCAGATATATCTACAATGGTTTGTACTATTCCATCATTACCAAGTTTTGTAATGTAGATATTGAACCAACCGTCAATTCCGTTCTCATCATAGTAAATCTCCTTTTCTATCGGTTTGCCATCGCTTAAAACATTACACTTTAATTTGAACAGTTCGCTGGTAGGCGAATGATTAAACAATGTGAGATAGCTTTTTCCAATAATATCTTCTTCGGATAAGCTTACCATTTCTGTAAACCGGTTGTTCACCTTTTTATAAATAAAATCGGTAATAGCTCCTTTATCATTTCTAACTGGATTTAAGGCTACCACACTTTGCTGACTTGCGTCCAGTATACTTTTCAACAAATTAGCCTGGTTTTCTATTTTCTCTTCATTGCGTTTTTTTTCGGTAATGTCAACAAAACGGGATAAAACACCTTCATCCAATTTTTGCAGCGACACAATGAACCACCCATATTTTTCACCTTTATCGGTGCGGAACGTGGTTTCGAACTGAACAGGCTCTCCTGTTTCGGCTACTTTTTTGTGAAGCTGGTATTGTTCGTCGCCCTGTAGGTGAGGCAGTATTTGCAATAATGTTTTGCCCAAGGCATCCTGGGGGAATTTTGCTAACCTGCAACCAACCTGGTTGCAATGCGCAATCAAAAAATCAACTATTTTATTTTTATCATCGTATATGGGATCAAGAATTAAAATACCATCTACCGAGTTTTCGATGATCGAATTATATCTCTTTGCTTGTTTTAGAATATCATTTTCTTCCATACACTGCTTTATTCGGTCTTGACCTTTTACTTTTTCGTGTCAACCTCCATCAATTTCACGCTGGTACATACTTTTAAAACACCAATCCTGTTGCGGTGTAAAGCTATTGAAGAAGGAATTTAAAATTACAGGAACGAATTGTAAAAATTTTTAGAGCATTGCAGTGTAATTTTACGGCCATGAAAAAAGGCACCGGGCCGGTGATCAGATTTCGTTAAAAAGATAAAAATGAATTATACTATTGAAGAACATTTGCCTGCTGATTTTGATCCTAGTAGCAGGGTTTGGATTTACCAGTCGAGCCGGTTATTTTTTATAAGCGAGGCTTTGCAGATAGAGGATATGCTGAACCAATTTGTTGCTGAATGGCAATCGCATGGGCAAAAAGTAAAAGGGTACGCCAATTTAATCTTTGGCCAATTTGTGGTTATGATGGCCGATGAAAACCAGGCAGGCGTAAGCGGTTGTAGCACCGATAGCTCCGTAAAGTTGATAAAAGCTATTGAGCAAAGTTTTAAAGTAGATATGTTTGACAGGCAAAACCTAGCATTTTTGGTGAAAGAAAAGGTACAGTTGATACCACTTTCGCAGTTAAATTATGCTATCCAAAACAATTTTATTAGCCTTGATACCCCCTACTTTAACAACCTGGTACAAACAAAAAGGGAGTTGCTTGAAAACTGGATGATACCGGTAAAAGATAGCTGGTTGATGAAAAAGATTAAGCCATTACAAACTGCTTAACCAGTAATTTCGCACTGGTAAAAATTGATCTTGCTCCCATTACCGGGGTTTTGATCTGTTCATCTAATTACATCTAAACAAACAACAAATAAAATGGCTTACGACGTTATTGTTTTAGGAAGCGGCCCCGGGGGCTACCCGGCAGCTATCCGCGCTTCGCAACTGGGTCTTAAGGTTGCTATTATCGAAAAAGAAAGCCTTGGTGGCGTATGCCTTAACTGGGGATGTATTCCAACAAAAGCTTTGCTTAAAAGCTCGCAGGTTTATGAGTACCTGAAGCATTCAAATGACTATGGAATTGAGGCAACCGGTGTTCAGCATAATTTTTCTGCAGTAATAAAACGCAGTCGCGGCGTGGCAGACAAAATGAGCAAGGGTGTTCAGTTTTTAATGAAGAAAAATAAGATTGATGTTATTATGGGTTATGGCAAATTGAAAGCAAAGGGCCAGGTTGAGGTTACTGCTGCCGACAACTCAAAACAAATAGTTGAAGCAAAATATATCATTATAGCCACAGGTGGACGAGGCAAACAATTACCGAATCTGCCCATGGATGGTAAAAAAATAATTGGCTATCGCGAAGCAATGTCTCTGCCAGAGCAACCTAAATCAATGATAATTGTTGGTAGTGGTGCTATCGGGGTTGAGTTTGCCTACTTCTACAACAGCATGGGCACAAAGGTTACTATAGTGGAGTTTATGCCAAGAATGGTTCCGGTAGAGGATGAAGAAACTTCAAAAGAACTGGAGAAGCAATTCAAAAGGCAGGGTATCACTATTATGACCAATGCTTCTGTTGAATCGGTTGATACTTCGGGCAGTATTTTAAAGGCTAAGGTTAAAACACAAAGCGGCGAAACTACCCTGGAGGCCGATATTGTTTTAAGCGCGGTAGGATTGGCTGCCAACATCGAAAACATTGGTTTGGAAGAGTTGGGCATTAAGACTGAAAAAGGAAAAGTTGTGGTTGATAAATATGGCCAGACGAATGTTGCAACTATTTACGCAATTGGCGACGTTGCCCCCGGGCAGGCTCTTGCGCATGTGGCCAGCAAAGAGGGAATTAATACCGCCGAACATATTGCCTACACCGAGAAAAAATTAAGCCATTTGCCTGAGGCGATGGACTATAACAATATACCGGGATGTACGTATTGCTCACCCGAAATTGCAAGCGTTGGTTATACTGAAAAAGCTGCCCGCGATGCCGGCTATGATATTAAAGTGGGTAAGTTTCCTTTTATGGCAAGTGGTAAAGCAAGTGCCAGCGGAGCAACCGAAGGTTTTGTAAAAGTTATTTACGATGCAAAATATGGTGAGTTTTTAGGAGCACACATGATAGGTAATAATGTTACCGAAATGATTGCTGAAGTTGTTACTGCCCGTAAACTGGAAACAACGGCTCACGAAATTTTAAATTCCGTTCACCCACATCCAACCATGATTGAGGCATTAAAAGAATCGACTGCAGTAGCTTACGGAGAAGCAATAGATATTTAGAAGTGAAAAGTAAAAAGTAAAAAGGCTGCCTGGTTGGGTGGCCTTTTTACTTTTAGAACTCCTTACCTCTATCAAATTAATATGTAAAATTTTATATGTTTTTTGGATCCGGCAATTGAGCATTGATAAGGCTTTTCTTGCTGCCTGCCCCGTCACACTTGCGGGGTCGCACCCCTGTACGGCATTGCTGTCATCGGCTATGTAGACTGCGATTAATTAGCAATTACTATTAAGATGTAAGGAATGCTGACTTTGTATTTTGCCTATGTTAAAAACCTTGTATAAAATACCTGTGAAGCTATCCTTTATTAGGAATTAGCCATCGAAAGCCCAGGCCTATATTTCCAAGACTTGTGTTACTGAGACTTGATGAAAGATTAAAGTTATTGCTAACGGACTTTTCTGAGGAGTTGGATCCTTTGGTTTGGCTATGGGTATAGCCAATGTTTACAAGATTGCTTAAATATGCATCAAACAAAAAATGATTGCCAATTCTGTAACTTAAACCGGGGGCAAGGTTAACATTAACGCCATATATATTGCTTTTACTGCTAATATCAGATGAACCATTAAAAGATTCATTTTTACCAAATGAATAATTAATTGACGCCCCGCTATTAATTGTAAAAAAAAGCTTGTTAGCAACACCTAAGAACTTTTGTGAAAATGCATTCACTGCCATATTTTGAGACTTAGATTCATTTCTCTGGCTGTTAGTACCGGAATTTTTTAAATTGTTAAAACCATAACTCACTCCAAAGCCCGCCAAAACGTTTGGCTTACAAAACCAACCTATGGAAGGGTTGATTGAAAATGAGGTTTGACGGCTCTGATTTGGAACAGTGTAATCAATTTTACCGGTTGAAAACCCAACATTACCGCCTAAAACCTTTTGGCCTTTCTGAAACTGCGAGTATCCTATAAATGACAACAAGAAGATTGATACCAATGATGCGTAAAATTTTTTCATTTTTAAGTTTAGTCACCTGACCATTAGCTTAATACTTCTGTTGCATCATTTTACACCAATTAACTTTTTATTATTCCCACCTGCTGTTTATCCAAAACCATATAACTAAACCATTAAATAATCTTCGTCGATAATAAAGCGAAACACACTTATTGACGACAAAAGGAAAACAATACTACACAATCAACTTCGTAGGTAAGAGGCACCATTTACATCAATAATTCCACCCGACATAAACTCCACACCATCGGTGGCAAAAATGGTAACAACACGGGCTACCTCTTCGGGTGAGGCTACGCGGTTAAAAGGGCTTTGATTTTTTATGAGTTCTCCTTCTTCGCTATCCAGGAGCGAGGCTACCATTTCGGTTTCAACAAAGCCCGGAGCTATAATTCCAACCACTATGTTGTGTTTACCAAGGTACACAGCTAACGACTGGCTCATTGCGTTCAAACCGGCTTTACTCGCCCCATAGGCAGGATGGTCGGGCTCGCCCCTGAATGCACCGCGGCTTGATATGTTTATGATTTTACCATACTGTTGCAGGATCATCTGTCTGCCGGCAAAATAACAGAGATTGCTTACTCCTGTTAAGTTGGTAGCAAGTGTTTCGTTCCATGTTTGCTGCCATTGGTCATAGCTTACATCATTCAACTTGTGTTCAATAAATACCCCCGCATTGTTCACCAACACATCCAGCCGGTTATACTTGCTAATGACCTCTTCAAAAACAGTTTGAATACTCCCGGCGTCCGTTATGTTTAATTGATAGATTGAATGGTTTCCACCTTTACTCAACAGGTCCAATGTTTTTTTAGCCTCAGATAAATTAGACTTATAGGTGATGATAACATTGGCTCCCAGCTTTGAAAATAACACGGCACACGCCCTGCCAATACCACGCGACCCGCCGGTTATCATTACATTCTTATCAGTGAAATCTGTAAGCATATTATAGCCTCCCCAACCCTCCGAAGGAGGGAGTTGCGTTACCACCTAGAAAAACCGAACAGTTAACCAAATTCATAATTCTTAATTCTACACTCATAACGCTCAACTTAAATTTGTTCTTCACTTCTAACTTCAATATAAAAATCGAAACGAACAACGGACATGGTGGCCGTCTCTGTATTGTTTTATATGACTTAACTATTTGTATTTAAGTCCCATGTTGTATAACAGAAAGCTCCATTTATCTGCCTGCTCTTCTATTACTTTACTGGTTGGCTTACCGGCTCCGTGACCTGCTTTGGTGGCAATACTTATTAATACCGGGTTGTTGCATGCTTGAACTGCCTGCAGCGCTGCGGCAAATTTAAACGAATGGGCAGGCACTACCCTGTCGTCGTGGTCTGCTGTGGTAACCATAGTTGCCGGGTAGCAGATTCCCTTTTTTAAGTTATGAACCGGCGAATATTTATACAGGTAATCAAACATTTCCTTGTTATCGTCGGCGGTACCATAATCGTAAGACCAACCAGCGCCGGCAGTAAACTTGTGGTAACGCAACATATCCATTACACCTACGGCAGGAAAACTAACCCTGAACAATTCAGGCCTTTGTGCCATAACTGCACCTACCAGTAATCCACCATTAGACCCTCCTGAAATAGCCAGGTAATCTTTGGATGTATACTTTTCTTTGATAAGGTATTCGGCAGCAGCTATAAAATCGTCGAACACATTTTGCTTCTGCAGTTTGGTACCTGCATTGTGCCAGGCATCGCCATACTCTCCACCGCCACGTAAATTGGCCACTGCATATACGCCGCCATTCTCCATAAATACCAAATTGCTTACACTAAAGCCGGGTGTAAGGCTGATGTTAAATCCACCGTATGCATACAGCATTACAGGGTTCCTGCCACCTAACGTTAAACCCTTTTTATAGGTGAGGATCATGGGCACTTTTGTACCATCCTTAGAAGTGTAAAACACCTGCCTGCTTTCAAATAAAGTGGGGTCAAATTTTACCTGCGACTTTTTATAGACAGTTGATTTACCTGAACCCACGTCGTACTTAAAAATAGTGGCAGGATACACATAGGAAGTGTAGGAATAGTACACCTCCTTTTCTCCACGCTTGTTGCTAAAACCCGACGCTGTGCCCAGGCCGGGTAATGCAATACTGTGAAGCTTTTTTCCATCAAGAGAATATTCTTCGATTAACGAAACAGCATCTTTTGTGTACTGGGCAAACAAATGACCACCACCTGTACTTACCGACAAGGGAAATTTCGTTTCAGCTATAAGGTCCTTCCAATTTTTAGATGTGGGTGCAGATGCTTCCGTTACAATTAATTTGCGATTAGGCGCATTAAGATTGGTAAGAATGTACATCTTACCGTTGTCGGAATACACAATCTGCTGTTCGTTTTCAAAACCTGTAACCAACGGAACAATGGCTGCATTTGGTTTAGTTAAATCCTGTATATACAATTCATTTCCATAGGTTGCGTTGGCAGCGCTAATAACCAAAAATTGTTGATCTTCTGTTACGCGTCCTCCAATATAACGGCGGGGAATGGCTTCGCCGCCAAATACCAATGAGTCGCCCGATTGCGGTGTACCGAGTTTGTGGTAAAATAATTTATGAACCTGGGTTTTGCCTGATAACTGGCTACCTTCTTTCGGCTTGTCGTAACTGCTGTAGTAAAATCCTTCATTGTTTTTCCAGCTTAGGCCGCTAAACTTTACATCATATAGTGTGTCGTCCACCGCTTTCTTAGTAGCAGTATTTACTATAATAACTTTTCGCCAATCTGAGCCTCCTTCTGAAATTTGATAGGCAGCCAGCGAACCATCCTGCGAAAAATTAGTTTCTGCAAGCGAGGTGGTTCCATCAAAAGAAAATTTATTCGGATCTAAAAAAACTTCCGGCTCCTGCCCTTTTCTTTCGCGGTATAAAACTGATTGATTTTGCAGGCCATCATTTTTATAGAAATAGGTAAAGTCACCTTCTTTAAATGGCGCGGAATATTTTTCATAATTCCATAAAGTGGTAAGCCGGTTTTTTATCGCTTCGCGAAAAGGGATTTTCTGCAAATAAGCATCGGTAACCTTATTTTGAAGCTGAACCCAATCTTTGGTGTCTTCAGCCATGTCATTTTCAAGCCAACGATAAGGATCCGCCACAATTGTACCAAAAAACTGGTCGGTCTGTTGAACTGTTTTGGTGGTTGGATAATTGCCGGAAAATGCTCCGGGTTTTTGTGCAATTGAAGTCATGGTACATGCTAAGAATGAGAAAACAACAACCTGCTTAATCATATTTGAGGAATTTTTTAAATGTAGTTAAATGTGAAGATGAAAATGAAATAACGATGGTGTAACCGGAAAGCTGCAAAAAAGTTTAGTATGCGTTTAAATTGAGATTACGAATAATAATGGACAAATATTCTTTCAATTAAAGTCTCAACCTGGTTCGATGAGACAAAAGGTAAGTCGTCAGTTTCTTTTCTTTTTTGCACTTCCTTCATCAACCACAAAGGTTATAAACTGGATAGCGTTGTAAACAGCGGGTTCATTATTTTGAATTGCAGGCTCCCAGTTAGGGCCACTACTAATAACATTGATTGCTTCTACAGCACATGGCTTACAAGCTTTAGGTATATCTACCGCTTTTACTTTGCTAACATATCCTTCACGGTTAACTACAAAACTCACCTTAACCTCGTAAGTTCCTACCGGCGCACCTGCATCGGCGGCAACATTGGCGTTCAGGTTTTTCTGCAGGTATTTTCTCCAGCCATCCATACCACCTTTAAAACGGGCTCCTCTTTCAGCAACATAGTTTTTTATTTCTTTTCCCTCTTCATCCCAACCTTTCTGTTGCAATACAGACTTGTCGTTAATACCTATGTATGATTTTTTAGTTCCATTTTTTTAGTAAGTGGTTTTTGTCTGAATTTTGCTCTCACTCCCCCACACAGCTTCATAATCAAGTACGCCCTTCTCATTAAAATTTTTAAAACTGCCAACTGGTGTCTTTGGGTCTTTTGCAATGTAGGCACCTTCGGACTTCAGTATTCCTGATCTTTTATAGGTTTCTGTACCCTTCCACTGCTCATTGCTTTTATACATCTTAAGCACTATAACCGCACTGTCAGCAGTTGTTTGGCGGTATTCTGTATTGAAGTAATACAAGGTGGTGTCGGCTTGCGAAAAGGTAGATGTTACCAATGCAAAACTGATTATAGTAAAAAGAAATCTCATTTTTAGTAAGTGTTTTATTATTAGGCAGGTAATATACCGGGGGATATTGAGGTAGAAAAATATCTTATACAATTCACCGGTTGCTCTTGATAAAATCGATTAGGTAAAAGGCTAAGAATAAGACCTGCCACATACAATTAATGAACTATAAAACTAATCTTACAAAGGTGCCGGCTACCCAATCAATTGCAGCACTTCCCTTATATTTTTTGCTTCCTTAAAACGGGGGTTGTCAATCTTATAATCAACTTGTTCGTGCGCCCATGTGGTATGAAAAGGCACATGGATGGTATGTCCGTTTATATTGATAACCGGCAGCACATCGGACTTGATGGAATTGCCAATCATTAAAAATTCTTCGGGCTTAATATCGAGGTGTTTTATAAGCTTCAGGTAATCATTCTCCTTCTTATCCGACATTATTTCTATGTGATGAAAATGATGTTCAATACCTGAATTCTTAAGTTTACGTTCCTGGTCCAGCAAGTCGCCTTTGGTAGCTACAACAAGCCGGTATTTGTCTTTTAAGGAAAGCAACACCTCCTCAACTCCATCCAATAATTCAATGGAACGATTTAATAGCTGCTTACCATAGTCCAGTATCTTTTCAATAACATCTATGCTTATTGTTTTACCGCTCGATGTAATTGCCGTCTCAATCATAGAAAGAATAAAGCCTTTGATACCATATCCATACAATGGTAAATTGTTTATTTCGGTAGTTAACAGCTCCCTGGCAGTCGAATGTTGCGGCATCAAATCTTCGAGTAACTCGCAAAATTTTCTTTCAATTTCCTGGAAATAGGGTTCGTTAACCCACAGCGTATCATCGGCGTCAAAGGCTATAACCTTGATATTCATTTTATCAAATTTTTTATGAAAAATAAACTTTGAAACAAACGAAAACTAATATTTTCATCAGAACAATTTTTATCTGGCGGTAACGAAAACAACATTTTAAATATTGCCCGCATTGGAAGAAGGCAGGAATTTTACTTTACAACTCATCTTAATAAACGTTTTGTAATCAATTTTATAATCTAAGTTTTTACTTTGATGAAGACAATTCTATGCTCATTTTCACTTCATTTTTCAACCTCTGCAAATTACCTACGTTTATGGCACGAAGTTTACACCCACGAATACAATACATGTTGGAAGTTCTCTTACCATACGATAAACGATAACACCTTCTCAGTCAATATGTTTGTAAATGGAAAGGGCAAGCTGGAAATTTATAAGTCAGCCAGTTAAAATGCACCAGATGGAAGTATGGGCAGCGGCATCTAAAGTGAGAAAGACACAGGAAAATTTACCCATGAGCAGGCAAAAGACACATCCTTAGAAAACGATGAAAGCTTTGACGAGATAAATAAAATGTATAAAAGGTTGGGAAGAACAATGGTTAAGGAATTAATTTTAGATAGATTATGGTTTAGATTGACAATTTTTTCTAAAAATGTTCGTTTCTAAAAGTTAGCATTTTTCCAATAGCATTTTCATTTGTAATAAATTTGTTTGTTTTTTACATGTTTGACAACCTCATCCATTTTATAATAAAAAATTTTATCATTTTAGGTGTGTTGATACCTGTTGTCTTATTTTTTAAATTTTTAGTCTACAAAAGAATTGAAACCAATAGTACCAGGTTTTCTGATTTTTTTTACTTCAGCTACTCAAATATTGCTACTACCCATAACAAGGAAAGAAAAAAAGATAAGCAAGTTCAAAATTCACTCTTTATTATACTAATATTTTTATTGCTACTACAGCTCGTACTAATGATCCCATATTTAAGTTCGCTTAGCTAGTAAAAGTATTCGGATACCACTTTTATTTTTTGAACGAATAACTTATAAAGAAGCCGGGCGCTAATAACGCCCGGCTTTTATTTGTGGTAAATAAGTATTCGCCAATAAAAGTTATCTCATACCCAATATACCTGGCGGAGGTGCCGGTGCAGGAACTACGTTACTGATGGGCTTAGTACTCATTAAAAAGTAATAGATTGATTTAAGGTCAGTATCAGTTAGCGTGGCAAAGTTTTGCCATGGCATAGGGGGCAACAGGTCCCTTCCACTAACCATCCCTTTTGATTTACCCTGCCTGATTGCTGTAAAAAATTGTGCTTCGGTCCATTTACCAATACCAGTTTCATCGCTGGTTATGTTGGCAGCATAAGAGGTACCCCACGGACCAACAGATGCTGTTAAGCCCTGTGCAAACAAAAGCCAATTTTTTGCTGCAGCAGTGTCAATCACCGGCAATGGCATAGATGAAGGATGCCCTGACAACATCAGATCGTGATCGGGAACCGGGCCCTGCGGACTCATTTTTTTGGGTGAATGACAGTCTCCGCAGCCAATAGCTGTTACCAGGTACTCCCCTCTTTTAATTAAACTGTCTTTAGTAAGATTGGTTCCGGGTTCGGAAACAGGTGTTTGGTTGTTGTTACACGAGTAAATAATAATGCCTGAAAATGCAAGGAGCATTCCGAAAATTTTTTTCATGATACTTTTTTTAATGTTTTAGTTGATTGATGACAAGTATATAAAATCTGAAAGGAATTTGCAATACCCTCCTCAACTACATTTAGTGTAATCAGATAATTTATTCAGCCCGAAATTATTTTAGGTTTACAAGTAATTTCAACTACACAACCTGGTGCGTCTGTTTAATAATGCCCATTACAAATACACTTTGCACATTGCCCATATTTTCGATGGAGCTAAGTTTATTTACATGAAAATCATAATAAGCATTCATGTCTTCGGTAACCACTTTAAGCATAAAATCAAATTCTCCTGAGATGTTGTAGCATTCTATCACCTCGTCCAGTTCGTTTATGGTTTTAATAAATTTGTCGCCTGCATTTTTGCTGTGCTGTTTAAGGGAAACATAGCAAATAACCATAAGGCCCTTCTTTACTTTGGTATAGTCCAGCAGTGTGGCGTATTGTTTTATTACGCCACTTTCTTC
>JAJAYD010000065.1 GCA_026786345.1 Chitinophagaceae bacterium | reverse complement strand
TACAGTGGGTGATCCTTTTAAAGATACCTCTGGTCCTTCAATGAACATTCTTATCAAATTGATGTCAATAGTTTCGTTGGTAATAGCTCCTACCCTTGCTACCATACATGGTAATGGCGTGGCTGGCAAGATGGAAAAGAAAGGTACTCAAATAGAAAAGACCATTACCATAAACGATAATAAAACTACCACTACTATGACTGTTACAGACAGAAATAATCCTGAGGCTTTATTAGCAGTTTTAAAGAACGATGGTCTGGTAACAACTAATAAAGTTGACCTTGATTTTAAAGAAGGTAAGTTCTTTATAAATGGAACTGAACAACCGGAAGCGGTAGTTATAAAATATGCTGCTTACCTTGAAGCAGGCAGGGATTTGAAGTTGTCGCTGAATGTAAAATAGAAAGTTCATTTTAATATCTTAAAGCCCCGTTACAACTTAACGGGGTTTTTAATGTAACTTCTTACACCTAAGTTTGTTGAAGATTGCTTCAAACGAATGCCTAAACTGAAATAAATTTTATGGGCCCCGCTGTATTGTTTTATGCCATACCTGCTTTTGTGTTGCTGGTTATTGCTGAATGGTATTACTCGTACAAAGAGCAAAAAGCACTGTACGAAACTAAAGATGCCTTTAGCAGCATGGCCCTTGGTATAGGCAATGTTATATCTGGTTTTGGTTCGAAGGTTTTGGTGTTTGGCGTTTTTTTTCTCGTATACAAATTCAGGGTTTACACCTTGGATGCTTCTCTTTGGTGGGTGTGGGTACTGGCATTTTTTGGGGACGATTTTAGCTATTATTGGTTTCACCGAAGCAGCCACCACATCCGTTTTTTCTGGGCATCGCATGTGGTGCATCATACGTCTGAACGGTACAATCTTGCCGCCGCATTACGTCAAACATGGACGGGTAATTTCACAGGCAGTTTTGTGTTTTGGCTTTGGATGCCTTTTGTGGGCTTTCACCCTTTAATGGTAATGTTATTGCAGCAGGTAAGTTTAATCTACCAGTTTTGGATACATACCGAAACCATAAAAAAAATGCCGGCTCCTTTTGAATTTATTTTCAATACCCCCTCTCACCACCGTGTTCATCATGCAACCAACCTGCAATACCTTGATAGAAACCATGCCGGCATTTTAATCATCTGGGACAGGATGTTCGGCACCTTTCAACCAGAAGAAGAAAGGCCGGTTTATGGACTTACCAAAAATGTAAACACCTTTAACCCGGTGAGAATTGCCTTTCACGAATGGGTTAATTTGGTTAGAGATGTAAAACGTGGTAAGTCACTATCGAACGGCGCAAAATACCTGTGGAATCCCCCGGGATGGAGCCATGACGGAAGTACAAAAACAGCCCATGAAATGCGGAAGGAAAATAAGATTATAGCCTCTGTTGAAAGAGAATAATATTCCTTGCACATGATTTGTAATTGAAGGATAGGATGCAGTCTTTATTCTGTATTTTTTGTTTAGAAAGCTAACCATCAATAAACTTAATTCAAGGCAGTACACAATTCAAATAAGGGAAGCCAATCGTTTCAGGTAAAAGTAATATAATGAAGAAAAGCTTCATTACCATGCATTGTTCTTCTTCCCATACAGCAATATAATCCACAAAGAAATTCTTATCACTATTTGTTTAGAAGCGCATTATGCAAGGGCGCAATGGTCTCCGGCACAAATCTTTAAAAGAGAGACCAAAAAGAAGAAATGGAGATCAGGCTCGTTGCTTCTGTTAGTTCTGGTGTACTGGATACAAAATACTTAAAATCAGTTAAATTAGGTACGTGAAAAAAAATGCGGGGGTGACTTATCCAAAACACCATTATTTTAAACAGATATAAGCAGGAAAAAAGACAAATTGGTCAACCTCAAATAAGAATAGTACACTCAGCTGCCTGAAGCATTAAAAATCTAAATCGACAATATAACATTCTGGAAGTTGGAGGCTAATGGGGATTTTAATGCTTAGGCTAATCTTTTGTACAAGTTCTCATTTGATACAACTGGGCCTAAACCTTTCTCCGAGGAAGTTCTTCGACCAACGAATGCGGCTATGGTTTATATGTTTCTGCCCAGGTTTCTATTGCTGCTATTTCAACTTTTTTGAAAATAAAGAATCCATTATAATTCCAAAATATATTCCAAAAGACATCTCTATTGCACCTATGACCTTTTTTAAATTATCGAAACTTTCTATTATTTCCATCTGATACCAGTGTATGCATAAGAATAGAGAAAGAACAAAAACGATTGGATAAAAGAAGTTTATGAAAATATTATTATTACTCACAGTTTGTACAGTTTTAATTTTGGGAGTTGTAGTAGCAAACTCTTTGGTGATAGATACAAGGTAAGCAGTAAATAAAGGAGCAATGATAGACAACAGATCTATCGCCTGGTTAACGAACAATAATTTTTTTGTTAGATAAAATATATAAAAGATAATAAATGCATGGCTTAAGATAATAAAAATACCGACGAAGGATTGCAAACTTTTGTGGGTCATATATAATTTGAAATTTAGTTGATGCTTCCTCTACAGGCCGTTGCAAACTGGGAAATGATTGTATTTTCATGTCCAACTTCAAGCTCTGCGTAATACCCATCTTCAATTCGCACAAATCTTGTAGTAGCGGGAGAGGCAGCTTCGGGCCCTTTTGCGTACTTATGGTAGTCAAACCGAATCAAAACTTCCATCTCATCTGGTTGAGTAGTTAGTCCTCCCTCAAACCAAACATTCAATCTGATGACCTCCCACATATTTTTATGTTCGAGAGAAAGGCATCGGGCGGGACCCTTTATAATTATATTGTAGTAAAACTCTTTGATGGGTGTTACTTTAACTTCAACCTTAGTCCCATACTTTTTATATAAAGTTCGAAAAAATGAGGTAACGAAATTCAATCCTGCCACTCTGTTAGGTGTTGATGCACCAAATATATATTTCCTTTTAGTGAGGATATAATTTGATGAGCCTTCACCGTCACAATCATTTGCAACTCGGGAGGCGTACAAAAATAATTTAGATGACAGCATTCTTTTGATTACAGTATCTTCAATCAAGCCCCCTACATCTATAGCAGAATTCATAGGAACGAATTTTTCTTCACCAGTGCTATCATTGTAAATGCTTTCACCTAGGTGAAAGGGATCTGTAGTCCGCTGATAATAAATTTGCTTGACAAATTGTTTTGCTTCTTTTTCATTTCCAGGCATTGTTTTATACCAGATATATCCTGTCATTAATCCACATCCGCCCCCATAGCCAGCTTGTTTAAATCGACCCAGAAGATCCTGGTCATACTGAAAAGACGCATAGGTTTCATATTCCTTTCCTTCTAAAAAAAAGCGCACTCCTCTTTCTCTGACACTATCATTGAGTTTAGAGGTTGAGTGTTGTAAAAGCAATTGAATGAACGCTTGTTTGCTTACGGGGTAGGTGGAATCCCAGTTTGGCTTTTTTGTCTCTTCAACCAATGACTGTATACTATTTAAAGGAGGATTTTCCCAAAAGCTTATGTATTTCTTTACCTGGCAAAAGCCCCCAAGCCAGCTAAAAACAATAAATACAGAAATAAAAACTCTCGTCATAACAGGATGGATTGTAAGGATTAAAGTTGTTTCACCTTAGAAAAATTTTATACTAATTATTTCAATTGCTTCCAGATGTATTAGCTTTCAATAATTATAGTAAGCCTCTGATTGGAGGATGTTAAAGGATGAGCCATGTAAATAATATAACCAAATTCATAAGGGTCAGAGTTTAGATGATTTCATTGGATAACACAACTACTATGCTAAGTAACTATAAACAGTTTTTACCACAAGCTGACCAATTTTAAAAGTGCTTGCCATTGCATATAATTACTTAAACTTAAAAATTAATTTTTATAAATGCAATTGATAAATTTTCGCCTTGCTGGTTCTTTATGCCGTCTTGCCAAAAATTCTTCTACTAACTAAATTGGTCGTTAGAGTACCCGAACTGCCCAGATGCTCCTTTGCGCCTTTGCAGTTTAGTTCTGCCCTTGTTACTCTTCTTGTTGTCAACCTCAACTTAACTTCGCCAAAAAAGCGAATCACGTCGTTGCCGCCGCACGGATTACGTCGCAAGCAAAGCCGAATTGAAATAATTGGTTGGTATCAAAAAAAGAGCACGCCCAAAAAAAGAGGCTGCGTTTCCACAGCCCTTTCAATAATCACCAAAATTTTATCTACTGGTTCACTACCAATTTGAGTGTTTTCTTATTATCAATAGTGTTTACTTCAACCCAATAAGTACCGGGTTGCAATCTGCTTACAGGTAAAGCAATTACCTGGTTGGTACCTTCTGCACCGTTAAGTGTTGCCAGTTTTTTACCCAATCCGTCTTACAAGTTTATCAACAATTTTCCTGATGAAGGATTTTCGATGCTTACATTAGCAATGCTTCCCGCAGGGTTTGGCTAGATGGTGGCTTCAAAGTTTTTGCCTCCTGTTAAAACCCGGGCAATATTCGTTTAATAAAACTCGCCGCTTGTGTTTAATAATTTAATTCGGTTCCACCTTTTTTTCGAACTGGGAAAGGATTTTTTAATTACCGAGCTTCGGATGGATTGTATTATGGCTGTTAAGATTATCTTAAAAACTGTACCAAAAACTTAATCAAACTGTAAAATTTATAATATTGATACGAAAACAATCGTACAATGAAAAAGCAGTTAAAACCTACCGAAGGTGAGTTGGAGATTTTGAAGGTGTTATGGGAAAATGGTCAGGCTACCGTTAGAGAAGTTCATGAAAGTATATTAAAATACAAAGATGCCGGTTACACCACCACTCTAAAGCTGATGCAGATTATGTTTGAAAAGGGGCTGGTAACAAGAGATGATTCTTCGAAGACACATATCTACACTCCAAATGTTAGCCGCGAGAAAACACAAAACCAATTTCTTGGAAAAATGATCAACAACCTTTTTGGGGGCTCTTCTACCCAATTAGTTATGCAGGCCCTGGGCAATCATTCACCCAACAAAGAAGAATTGAATGAAATACAAGCATTGCTGGATAACCTGAAAAAACAATAGCATGTTTCAATTTAGCCAATCTCCTTTTTTGCAGGCTTTGGGTTACACAATTGTAAACAGCCTGTGGCAATTTGCTACGCTCTGGCTTATTTACCTTGCAGTTAATTCTGTATTTAATATTTCGTCGCACAAAAAATACGCAGCGGCTGTAAGCCTGCAATTGGTTGGATTTGCCTGGTTCCTTTTCACTTTTATATTTTATTACAACAAGTGCTTTTACCTGGCAGCTACGGGTGCTGCCTTTAACAATGAATTGATTTCGTTTGGACAAATGTCTTATACCGGTTCGGTTAAAGACCGGGTACTCCTGGGCATTTTACGCACCGAAGTATTTCTGCCCTACCTGTCAGTTGCCTACCTGATTATCTTTTGCTTTTTGATTATAAAGTGGGTGCAAGCGTTCAGGTATACCAATTTCGTACAGGTTACAGGCCTTGAAAAAATTGACGTTCAGTTTCGGTTATTTGTAGAAAGGCTACGTCAACAATTGGGTATAAAACGCTTTGTAGGCGTTTTCTTAAGTCATCACGTAAAAAGTCCCTTAACCGTCGGCTATTTAAAGCCAATAATTCTAATACCCTTCGCCTGTTTAAACAACCTGAGTTTAGACCAGGTTGAAGCTGTGTTACTCCACGAGCTGGCTCATATAAAGAGATCAGACTATTTAATCAACATGTTGCTTTCGGTAATTGAAGTGGTTTTGTTCTTTAATCCTTTTATGAAATTGATTAGCCGCCACATAAAAAGAGAAAGAGAAAACAGTTGCGACGATTGGGTTTTGCAATTTGAATACAATGCCTCCAACTATGCAAAAGCATTATTAACCCTGGCCACTTTTAATAAAAACTCCGTCAGCGCTTTTACTATGAAGGCGGTAGATCAAAAACAATCATTGCTAATAAGGGTTAAAAGAATGATAGAAAAAAAAGACCGCACCTTTAACTACAGAAACCAATTAATTACCTTGTTGGGTTTAGCAGTTTTAATAAGTGTAATGGCCTGGCTTACGCCGGGAAGTAAGGAGCAAAATGTTGCCACTGCAACGTACAAGAATCAATTGTTTGTTCCGGAACCGATGGCGGCTAAAATTGTTAATCCTTTTTTTAACCCGGTGTTTTTTCTGGCCGAAAAAACGCAAACTACTCCGCCTGCTGAAAAGCCACTATTGAGAAACAACGCAAATAAAGAAATTTCAGTTTTTAAAATTTCACTTCCTGCATACAAAACTATGCAGCGACATGAAGAGGCTATAAATAGCGAAGCTGTAGAAGCAACTGCATCCGCGATTGACGGTGAAAAAATTGCTGCCGGTATAAAAGTTGGCAACGGAGATGCAATTTCCAAATCACCACTTGTGGCAAAAGTAAATGACGCTGTTTTTGAAAACCTGAATGTTCAATTAAGCAACCTGGATTTACAGGTAAAGCAAGTTGAAAAGTATCTTAAAGAGTTGCCTGTTGACGGACTTTTTAAAGTGAGTGAAAATACAAAAGCAAAACAAGAGTTAAGCAAGGCTTTGCAAACACTTAGAGCTACTATCTCCCTCGTCAATAAAAATACGAAGAAAAATAAACAAGCCCGGGTACGCATATCACAGGATTCTGCGGAGACTTATTTTAAAAAATTGTATAACCAACAAGATTTACCTGCACTTAATCAACAGCTTGACGCACAACTTGAAGAAGTTTCTGTAAAAACAGAAGTGGCTGCTCATTATAATAATTGGAAACAGCAGGATAAACCAGGCTTGGTAATTTTTGCACCCAGAGTGGAACCTGCACATACCTATTCGTACGAGTATACCGACAACCCAAGATTGGCAACTGGTTTCAAAGGAGTGGAGCAACAAGAGGATAAGCAGGAAAAGATGGATGCTGTAATGAACGCTTTTGCTGATAACGTTATTGAAATACACATCACTCGTTCTATAAAAACAAAAGGCAAACAGGTTAAAAAAATAATTAAACTAATTAGAATTTAAAATGGTTGGCTCTGTAAACGTTTCTCACTTTTACCAAAGATTACGAGGGCACCAATCTCCATAACGATTTCCTAATAAAAATCCGATAACAATTTCATGTGTTCCCCTGCTTACCGTATTTAAACGCGAAGTAGTAACATCATACGAGTAGCCTACATTTAAGGCATTACTGATATTAAGCCCAACCATGCCGGCATACCCATCTTTGTAGCGGTAGCTGGCTCCTACCCACAATAAATCCTGGTATTGAAGTTTGGCATTTACATCTATACCCAAAGGCGCTGGCGCTACATACCGCAGCATGGTTGAGGGTAAAAGCGAGATATCGTCTGTAAGTTGAAGCCGGTAACCGGCAGTAAAAAACAGGTGAGGTATTAATTTACCATTGGATAAAGTAAGCGTATCCGCACTGAATTTTAATTTGGAAGGAACAATTTGTTGTGCTGCCAGGCCCATAAAATAATCAGCCGAATACAACCAAACACCTATATTAATGTCGGGACTTAGTTTATTTAGGTAACCACTACCTGAAACAGCCGGATCCACAGAAAACTGGGTACCAAAGTCAAGTTTGCTGGCATTGAGAGTCATATTTTGAACGCCTGCGGAAACACCCGCTGCAACACTCGTTCTCTCGTTTATACCTAAGTGATAAGCATAAGTGCCATAAGCAGCGAAACGATTTAAAGGTCCTGTCCGGTCATTTATAATGGTTAGTCCAACACCTGCATGTGGATCGGCCTTTGTATAATCCTGCCAGTAAGCAGTACCTCTGGGGTTTGAGCCAGTAGTATGAACACCAGTTGCGCTGGCACGGCTGTAATCACTTTTTTTTAATGGACCCTGTATCGTTAAATAGGTAGTAACCGGCGCGCCATCTAATCCAACCCATTGGTGCCGGTGACTGATTTTTACATCAGTATAATTTTCTATACCGGCAACAGCAGGATTAATGATGTAATTATTTAAAATATACTGAGTGTAATGTGGCCTTTGCTGTCCATAAGTGGAGAAGCAACAAAAAATCCCAAATAACATTGGGTACAATTTCCCTTTCATTTTTTAAAAATAGGTTTAAACACGAATTGAAAACCATTGAGCCAAATCTTTATTTTAAATACTTAAAGCAATTGAAGGTGGCTGAATGAAGACTAAATAATCAATTCTTTTGATGCTTGACACATTTACAAACTGCCTTTACAAAATAAAAGATCTAAAATGCTCAGGTTTGGCATAAAACCAAACTTGTCGGAAAATACCTGCGTATACCTCGGTTGCCAATCGTTGCCGTCCCGGGCATAATTTTTAGGCAACCACTTGTTACGGTAATCCGTGGCTGCTGTAGCCTCGTATTCCTTTTTATAACTCTCAGTAAACTCAATCGATATTCCCAGCTTCAAAACTGAATTGAACCACCCGATGATTTTAAGATTGTGCTCAAACAAATATGGGTTGGGTGCAAAAATCAGTTTTTTAATTTCTTGTCCATAAAATTCAAAAAAAGGAGATCGGCTGTAAGACGATACAATGGCTTTCCAATGGTGTGCCCGCCAGGGCTCGCTATCGTCCACTTTTATTTCTGTTATTAAACTTTTTTGCTCACGCCCTTTTACGAGCGGCACCGTCAAATTTATCAATCCATTACTCCCTGAAATAAGGCAGCGATTGCGAAAACTCATTTTCTTAAAGTTTTCATATATGTCTATTCTAAAATGTGAACTATTTGTAGCTATTTTAAACCAATCAACAATTGGAAAGTATTGAATTTCAATTATTTTATTCATTTATTAACTTTAAAAAACATTGTATTAATCATAATTAAATTTTTATGCTCAATGTGTGAGAAACAATAAAAATCATTCTTTATAAAATACATCATTATCTTCCATAAAAAATTGATTTACATTTATTTACACTCAAAAATTTACTTATTAAATTCTTAGCAGTAAAAAACCTTGAAAGAATTACGTCCGTGTGGCATATAATCTAATATACTTAGCATCCAAAATAATGTTTTTATGCCTTCAAATTTCCGCTATTTTGCGTTTAAAAATCAATGTTCAAATCCCTCTCCTTTCTTGTGGTCTTAGTGCTTCTATTGGTCTCCTGTTCAAAACCACAGGGTTTTGAGTACCGCGACCTCAAAAATTTTAAAGTGAACAACTGGGGATTCGACAGATCAAATATTTCGATGGACCTGGTGTATTTTAACCCAAACAGTTTTGGAGTGGATTTAAAAAAGGTGGATTGCGACATTTACCTTGACAACAATTTTGTAGGTAAGTTCAGCCTGGACACAATTATGCATATTAGCCGAAACTCAGAATTTAGTCTGCCTGCCAACATGGAAGTTGATATGCGCAATATTTTTAAAAACTCAGTAAATATGCTTTTTAGCCGCGAAGTATTGGTGGGAGCCAAAGGTTCAACCAGGGTTGGCAAAGGAGGGATTTTTGTAAATGTGCCCTTCAACTACGAGGGGCGGCACAAGGTTGACCTTTTTTAATTTCTAAATCCAGAGATGGATATAATTCTCTCAAAAGGATCGCCATAAAAAAACCTATGATTTTCACCATAGGTTTCTGCTAATAATTTTTTGCTCTAGTTTTTATAAGGCTCCAAATGGCAAGGTTTACCCTTTTTTGGACCTCCACCTTCTTCTATTCGTTTGCATGCTGGTGGCAGTAATTTGTATGCATCTTCAGTAGCCTTGGTAGTATCAGCATCAAACCCGGCATTATTAAAAGCAGTCTGTATGTAATTTACGTTTACACGATCCGGCCAATATTGAACTCTAGTGGTTCCACTAATTAAATTGATCTGCATTTTTATGATCCCACTGCCGGTTTGATCTATTTCCCTGCCCATATAGTCCTCCAGCCGCTTTTTACATTCCCAACACCTAAGATTCGGCGTTGATATAGTTGCCCATAGTGCTTTATTATTTTGCGCCTTTGCAACCGATAACGACAGTAATGCAACTGTTACAACAAGTAGTTTTTTCATCTGATATTTCTTTTTATAATGATACAGAAATTTTTCAAATTCCTGACCATTGCCCCGGATTGGCGCTCCAGTTTAACAAAAGTTCTTCAATATCGATGGTGACAATGCCCTTTTCAATCGCCAACTTAATTAGCGTAGGATAGTTGGTAAGTGATATATATTCTACTCCGGCAACATTAAATGCCTCCGTTGCCTGCGTAAAACCGTAACTAAAAATAGATACCATTCCTTCAATTTCTAATCCTTCGTTCTTAAGAACATCTACAACCTGCAGACTGCTTTTACCGGTAGAAATAAGGTCTTCTATTACCACCACTTTCTGTCCTTTGGTAAAATATCCTTCGATTTGGTTTGATAAGCCATGCTCCTTTGGTTTAGGACGCACGTAAATAAAAGGTAGCTTCAACTGATCTGCTACCATTGCACCCCAGGGTATACCTGCTGTAGCCACACCGGCTAACAGGTCGGCATCAGGATATTTTTCAAAAACAACGTTACACATCTCACTTTTAATAAAATCCCTTACGTAAGGAAAGGATAACACTTTCCTGTTATCGCAGTAAATAGGACTTTTCCAACCACTTGCCCAGGTAAACGGTTCTTCGGGTCGCAATTTTATGGCGCCTACCTGCAAAAGCTTTTCAGCAACTACTTTTTCGTTCGTCATGCCGCGAAGATAAGTTTTAGCACAAATTTTATGATCCGGGACATTTTATCAATTCAACTTTTTATTTGATCTTTCCTGTTGGTACAATATTGTTTCTTTGTTATACTTAAATGAAGATATAAAATGGAAAAAATTTTAGCCGCAGGAGGGATCGTTGAAAATGAAGAGAAAGAAATTCTCATGATTTTTAGAAGAGGGAAATGGGACTTACCTAAAGGCAAACTGGATGAAGGGGAAACGATTGAAGAATGTGCGGTGAGGGAAGTTGAAGAAGAGACTGGTTTGCGCTCCATACAACAGGGCGAGCTGATAGATGTGACCCTTCATACTTATTTTGAAAAAGGAAACGAGATTGAAAAAGAAACGTATTGGTATGCAATGAAAGTTGAAGGCGATCAAAAATTAGTAGCCCAATCAGAAGAAGATATTGAAGATATCAGGTGGGTGAAAGAAACTGAATTACCTACCTACTTAAATAATTCTTACCCCAATATTGTTGACATTATTGAAAAATATTACGACAAATCGAACCAGGTAAATTAAAAAGCAAATGTTTTGGAGCAACTTTTTCTACCCGATAGATATGCTTCGCAAGAAATTAAATTAGTGCCATATCCTTAAAGCTCATTAGAGAAAAAACCGTACAAGAGTGCGATGCAAGTATGACGCATAAGAGATATACAGTCTGGCACCAAAAAAAACTATCGCACTTTTTACCCCTTGCGTACTATTAAGGCTTACTAAATGTTTTATTGGCCAGGATGGCAACTGTTAGCCGGCTAATGCACACCAATTTTTTGGTTTCGCTGAAAATTTTAATTCCCCACACCTGGGTAGTTGCACCAATATGAATTGGTTTTGCTATACCGGTTACCAAACCTTGCCTTGCAGAGCTAACATGATTGGCATTTATTTCGAGGCCCACGCATTTAAACTTTTGATGATCCACTACATAGGCAGCTCCTACACTTCCAAGGGTTTCGGCAAGTGTAACGGATGCGCCGCCATGCAGCAATCCGTAAGGTTGTTTGGTTCTATGATCAACCGGCATGGTAGCAGCCAGAAAATCCTCACCTACTTCTGTAAATTGGATACCTAGATGGGCACCCATTGTATTGTGCCCTAAATGTTGCAAATGAGACAAGGAAAATTCCTTATCGAACCAAATAGACATGCAGACTTAATTAAAACTTTTTTTCAAATCCTTTGAAATGACATTTTTTGTGATTGGCTTTTTTTCACTATCCTTTAATGAAAGCAAAACAACCTCAGGTAAAAATTGAGCTACGTTGCCACCATTACGCAACACATCTCTTACCAATGTAGATGCCACCGAAGTAAACTGGGGCAGGCAGGTGAGAAAGATGGTTTCGATGGTAGGATCAAGGCTTCGGTTCATGTCTGCAATAGCTTTTTCGTATTCAAAATCGCTTACATAGCGTATGCCGCGAAGTATAAATGTTGCCCCTATTTTTTTACAGCAATTGGCGGTAAGCCCTTCGTAGATAATAGCATCTACACGGGGCTCATCCTTATAAATCTGCTTTAGCCACTCCAGCCGTAATTCGTCGGGAAACATCGGTGCTTTATTTGCGTTTTTACCAATGCCAATAACCAGCTTATCAAATAATCCCAAAGAGCGGTTGATGATATCAATGTGACCAAGTGTAACAGGATCGAATGTGCCGGGAAACAAACAGATGCGGGACATAACAGTTAATTAAAAAGACAAAGTATGTTTAAAAACTTTCAACCGGTAGAATTGAAATACAAACAATGTATGAATGATTTTTGAATAGAATGAAAGTATGTTTAGTTGCCTGCTTCGCCTCTGTCTGCCAATAAATATAATACCGCCATCCGCACGGCCACCCCGTTTTCAACCTGCTGCAGAATAATACTTTCATGACCATCAGCCACGTCACTGTCTAATTCTACACCCCGGTTTATAGGTCCGGGATGCATGATCACAATCTTTTTTGAAAGACCATCAAGCAATTTGCGGCTAATACCATAAGCCAGATTGTACTCCCGTAACGATGAAAATAAGGGTTGATTCTGGCGCTCCAGTTGAATACGCAATACATTGGCCACATCGCACCATTCCAAAGTTTCTTTTATATTGTACGACACCCTAACATTAAAAGCCTCTGCGAGGTATTTGGGTATGAGTGTAGGCGGACCAACAACGGTTACCTCGGCACCCATTTTTGTGAGCAGGTAAATATTACTAAGCGCTACCCTGCTGTGCATGATATCGCCTACAATGGCTATTTTTTTTCCTTCAAGCCCTCCTGTTGCATCTTCAATTGAAAAAGCATCTAATAAGGCCTGCGTGGGATGTTCGTTTATTCCATCACCGGCGTTTACAATAGCAGCAGATATGTGTTTGGCCAAAAAGTGTGGTGCGCCACTGGCACTGTGCCGCAACACCACCATGTCTACCTTCATACTTAAGATGTTATTTACGGTATCCAGCATGGTCTCCCCCTTCGAAACCGATGAAGCGCCTGCAGTAAAATTCAACACATCGGCACTTAACCGGCGTTCTGCCAATTCGAATGAAATCCGGGTTCGTGTTGAGTTCTCGAAAAAGAGATTAACTATGGTTATATCGCGGAGGGAAGGAACTTTTTTAATCGGCCGTTGCAACACTTCTTTGAACTGCCGGGCCGTGTCTAAAATTAAACGAATATCGTGCGATTGAAGATCTTTGATACCCAAAAGGTGCGGTGTAGAAAGTTTCATCTTAGGGGGCGAAGTTAACAGATATGGCTAATATTGAAATAACATCCGGATTTTTTTGTTTCTGTAGTTGCCTGATTTATTCTGTAATAATTACTTCTGTTGCTTCATCCTTCTCCTTCCATCTAACTTTTACTTTTTGCGTAACCATGGCATCTATTACCCTGCCGGTATAATCGGGTTGAATGGGCAGTTCCCTGCTAAATCTCCGGTCGATCAATACACACAATTCAACTTTTTCGGGCCTTCCAAAATCGAGCAATGCGTCAAGTGCCGCCCTTATGGTTCGCCCGGTATACAAAACATCGTCAATTAAAATGACCTTTTTATTTTCGATTGAAAAATTGATGTCGGTTTTATTAGGAATGAGCAAACCTCGCCTGATATCGTCTCTGTAAAAAGTAATATCGAGCAGGCCATAATTAACCTGTTGCCGTTGCAAAATATTTTTTAAAGCCAGTACAATTTTATCGCTCAAAAATATGCCCCGTGGCTGCATACCAATCACCACGGTATCGTCAAGGTTTATATTATTTTCAAGAATCTGGTAGGCCAGGCGTTGAATAGTTAATGAAATTTGATGCTCAGTCAGGATGGTTTTCAAGTAAACTTATTTTGGATAAAAATATGCCTTACCAGCTTATTCAACAACAAGTTTTGGTTTATACAGATTAATGGCAATGCGTAAAGATTGCAGGTTGAAATACCAAGCTAAAAAAAGAAGGCTTGCAGAACGCTATTACCAAAAAAATTAGTGATAGAAGGGTGGTGTAACAGCAAAATAAATTTGGGTATGTTTTTAAAAAACGGGCAATACCATTGTTATTTGCAAACTATATTTTTAAATTAGTTGAAGTTGGCCTTAACTTGAAAAGGCAAACAATGGCCGTAGCTGAACTTGCAAAAGAGAGGTGAATACCCATATACCCTGCCCCACCTTAGCTTGTAAATAGTTCATACAAAAAATTAATACCTGAATATGGAAAACGACATTGAAGAAATGCTGGCCCAGCAAAACAATCATTTGGCCAAACTGCACCAAATAGTTACTGACACTATTAAAGAAGAAGAATTAATAACCAACAACCTTTTGAACCCACCACAGGAGATATTAAACAGGGGACAAAAACTATCGGATAAAGTGGCGCGGTTTGGTGGTAGCTGGAAGTTTATAATATCATTTTTCATAGTACTTCTTTTATGGATTGCTTTCAATAGCATTGCTTTGGGCAGAGCAAAATTTGATCCCTATCCATTTATTTTAATGAACCTTATTTTAAGTTGTATTGCCGCTTTACAGGCACCTATAATTATGATGAGTCAAAACAGGCAGGAAGAAAAAGACCGCCGGAGAAGTGAGAACGATTACATGATAAACCTGAAAGCAGAAATAGAGATCCGAAGCCTGCATCAAAAACTGGATGTGCTATTAGAAGAACAATTGAAAACTTTGTTCGACAGCCAGGCAAAACAGCTTAATTTTTTAATTAAAATTGAGGAGAAGATTGAGAAGATGAATAACAAAGGATGATACGTTAATCAGGCTATTTATAAAATACAAAAGCCCCTGTTCGGGGCTTTCGTATTTATTTTTTTACTGAATTAATTACCTCGCTGGGGTGGAGCTTGTTGAGGCTGACCTTGTTGTGGCATTCCCCCCTGGCGGGGATCCATCATTTGTGGTTGCGCAGGGGCAATCATCATGTCTTTTACTTCAACTTCAAAAACTAATGGAGCATAAGCAGGTATAACCGGAGGTTTACCCGGAGGGCCATAGCCCATTAACGAGGGCAAATATAAAGTACCCTTTCCACCTTTACCAAAAAATTGAAAACCTTCTTCCCAGCCACGTATGGTTTGGCCTGAACCAATAATAAATTGTAATGGTTGAACGTGACCGAAAGTTGTGTCAACATTGCTGTCAAACTTTTTACCGGTTTCTAACAACGATCCTGTATAATCAACTGTCAATTGTTGTCCGGCAGCAGCTTTAGGTCCTTGTCCCGGATCCTTAACTTCAACAAATACACCGTTAGCAGTCTTTTCGGCTTTAATACCTTTTTTCTTCAGGTAGTTTTCCAAAGTTGCAATCTCACGTTGCTTTTCCAGGTCAAGTTCTTTTTGCTGATCAGCATTTTTTTCCTGATCATTTTTAAACATCTTTAAAATTTTTAAAGAAGTCTGAATTTGATCTCCTTTTTTCAAAACATCGGAATATTGAGCCAGACCCATTTTTACCAATGAATCAACCTGGGCTACGGTTACCACACTGTCGCCCACCGAAGCAAGTAACAATATCTCATTAAAATCGTACGACTTTTTAGCAGTCGTATCTACCGGAAGGTACTCAGGTAAATGACCATAAGTGGTAAACATTACAGAGTCTTTAGGTGTAAGCTTAACTATACCATTAATCTTAATGATCTGTCCGGCTTTTAATTTTTCTTTACTGTCACCTTTAATAATCTTATAAGCTAAGCCCGATGGAGCTTTTTCGAACTTACTGCCGCATGAGGCAAAAACCAGGGCTAAACCTGCGATGGCGAGGATCTGTTTCATATTTGTTGTAATTGTACTTCGTATTCTTTTATGACCTGTTTAAAATTTTTAACGGTGTTTTCAAGTGTATCGCTGCTCCTTCCACCGGCAGCATTAAAATGTCCGCCACCTTCAAAATGAGTGCGGGCAAATGTATTGGCATCAAAAGTTCCCTTGCTTCTAAAACTCCACTTACGCTCTTCATCGCGATCAATAACCAAAGCAGCAAGCTTGATGCCTTGTATGGTTAGCAAGTAATTTACCAAACCCTCTGTATCGCCCGTTTTCATATGAAAACGTAACAAATCATTTTTAGGAATGGATATAATTGCAGTGTTGTATTCGTAAAAAACCTCCATGCGGTTTAGTAAAACATGACCTGTAAACCGAAGCCTGTTTTCAAGAAAATTATCATAGATATTTTCGTGAACCTGTGTATGATTAAAACCCGTTTGCTTTAAGCGGGCAACTGCAGTATGTACATGAGACGAGGCTGCAGGAAAGCGAAACGAGCCGGTATCAGTCATAATACCTGCGTATAAACATTGCGCTATGTCTGTGTTTATTTTATCGTCGTGACCACTATCAGTTATAAAATCAAATACCATTTCGCAAGTGGAACTTTTTTTTGGATCGCTTATTCCATAATCAAATGCCTGCACCTGCGGTTGTTCATGATGATCTACCAGCACTTTAATGCAATTCAAATTGGTCAACACTTCCTCCATATTTTTGGTTCGATGCAACACATTAAAATCGAGACAAAAAAGCACTTCAGCTTCTTTTATAATTTTCAGCGCCTTTTCTCTTGAATAATCAAAATCCACTACTTTATCGCAACCAGGCATCCATTGCAAAAAGGTAGCCCAGTTTGTTGGAGAGATAACAGTAACTGAATGACCAAGTTGTTCAAGAAAATGAAACAGTCCCAAAGAAGAACCCATTGCATCGCCGTCAGGCTTCTGGTGTGTAGTAATGATAACCTTCCGGGGAATAGTTAATTGTGTATAAAACGATTGTATAGACTGCATAGAAAGGCGGCAAAATTCATTTATTTGACTTACACGATCAAAATAAATTTTGAGTCTTAACAAATTCCTTTTGTTGAAACATTACTTTAGTAGCATAAAAATCTATTTTTGCGCCGCAAATAATAATAGAAATGAGCAACAGAACTTTTACAATGATCAAGCCGGATGCTACTTCAAAAAGCTATACCGGTGCAATTTTAGACCAGATAATTAAGGCTGGTTTTGCTGTTAAAGCTATGAAATGGACGAAGTTAACGCAAGAACAAGCCGGCGAATTTTACGCTGTACATAAAGAAAGACCCTTTTACGGTGAGCTGGTTGAGTTTATGAGTAGTGGCCCTATTGTAGCTGCTATTTTAGAGAAGGATAATGCTGTAGCTGATTTTCGTACGCTTATTGGTGCTACCAATCCTGCACAAGCTGAGGAAGGTACCATACGTAAGAATTTTGCTTCTTCTGTAGGCGAGAATGCTGTTCATGGAAGTGATAGCGATGAAAATGCAGCCATTGAAGGCAACTTCTTTTTTAGCAACCTGGAGCGATTTTAAATTGAATACATTTTAAAAATTGAATTTTGATTGATCAGCCTGCTTTTGCAGGCTGATTTTTTTTGCCTGTTATTTTTTGAAATGAGATTTTCTAATTTTATCACTCGTAATTAAAAATCAACCAAATACATCATCCTTAGAAGCTGTCTAAAAATGATGTTTTATAATACCAGCAGCAGTTTTACATAGCCAGCCCGACCGCCAGCCCGAAAGAATTTGTTCTGGCGGGTACCCTATTAATAAATCGTATTTTTTACCAACCCCGGTACGGGCAGGCTTCTTCCTCCGCTGTGGCGGAGCACTTCATCAGTAAATAATATGGCATCTTCAGTTTCAAAATCAAAGTTTCAAATTAAATTTAGACAGTTTGTTACCTGCAAAAGATTCTAACTTCCCTGTCCCAATAGAATGCACATTGATACCTACTATAAAAAATTTTGGGCAGAAGCGCTGAAGAAATTTAAAAAAGGCCAATTTGAATATGACAGACTGATAGATGACCGCAACGACCATCGCTATGGACTAACCATATTGATACGGCCTTCAGACGTAATAAAACAAGCTATTAACCAGTTATTAATGCATTTAAAAGCATTGGAGCCGGATCAATATTATTATCCCTGCACCGATATGCATGTAACAGTATTGTCAGTAATTTCCTGCTATAATGGTTTTACCAGGGCTTCATTTAACCGCGACGATTATACGCATGTTGTGAAGCAATCGCTAAAAAACATACATCCATTTAAACTTCATTTCCAGGGCATTACTGCTTCGCCTGCCGGCATATTGGCCCAGGGCTATCCTGATGGGATGTTAAACCTTATGAGAAAAAACTTACGTACCTTTTTTAAGAAATCAGGCCTCGAAACATCGTTTGATACCCGTTATGCTATAGTTGCCGCTCATTCCACCATAATGCGTTTCAAACATCCATTAAACAATCCTGAAAAATTTATACAGGTACTGAAAGAATATCGGCATCATGAGTTTGGTTGTATGCATGTAAGCGAAATAGAATTGGTCTTCAACGATTGGTATCAAAGAAAAGAAAAAGGATTTACCATTGCTACAATTGAGTTGCACGAAGAACATCCAAAATAACAGCATCAGCCACAATGACCAACCGATTAAACAATTTATAGATACATTAGCTTACTTTTTATATAAATCTTAAAAAGAAGATGGTTATGAAGTACGTTCATCTTGGAAAATCAACCCTGCAAATAAGTAGAATTGGCTTTGGCTGCATGTCGTTAAAAGGTAGCTTTACAGAAATGGAAAAGCTTATACACCGTGCCATAGAGGGCGGAATTAATTATTTTGACACTGCAGACCTGTACGACAAAGGCCTGAACGAAAAGACAGTTGGTAAAGCTATAGCCCATAAAAGATCTGAAATTGTTTTGGCTACCAAGGTTGGAAATCAATGGAGAAATGATGGTAGCGGGTGGGATTGGAACCCGACCAAACAATATATTTTAACAGCCGTTGAAGCCAGTTTAAAAAGATTACAGACGGACTATATTGATCTGTATCAATTGCATGGGGGTACCATTGACGATCCGATTGATGAAACTATTGAAGCCTTTGAGCTATTGAAAAAACAAGGCAAAATCCGGTTTTATGGCATCTCTTCCATCAGGCCAAATGTTATAAAAGAATATGTACGCAAATCAAATATCAGCAGTGTAATGCTGCAATACAGTTTGCTTGACCGCCGTGCCGAAGAAAATATTTTCCCCCTTTTAATGGAGCATAAAATTGGAGTTTTGGCAAGAGGCACTGTGGCCGGTGGTTTGTTGGTTGATAAACCAGCGAAGGACTACCTGAATTATGCTGCTAACCAGGTAGGCGATACGGCAACGTCTATGCAATTACTTTCCGGCGAAAGCCGCAGTGCCGCACAAACTTCTATACAGTTTGTATTACATCAACCGGCACTTGCTGCTGCGGTTGTAGGTATAAGAACCCACGACCAACTAACGGAAGCTTTGAACACTCTAACAGCTCCATTATTATCTGAGAGAGAAATTGATACACTTAATCAATCGGTTAAAGTAAACTATTATACCGACCATCGTTAAACCTTGTAAAAGTCTTGCCAGGCTGTACATACCAGGTGTATAAACAATGAACGAAACACTTTATTTTCGAAGCAAAATTTAGAATATTACATGAAAGCCCTGATTATAGTAGACATGCAAAATGATTTTTTAAGTGGTGGTTCATTGGCTGTACCGGCAGGTGATGAAATCATTCCGATTGTTAACAACATCCAGCAATATTTTGATTTGGTGGTAGCAACCCAGGACTGGCATCCTTCAAACCATAAAAGTTTTGCCTCCAGTCATACTGGTAAAAAAACTTTTGAGGAGATTGAATTGAACGGAATGAAACAAACGCTGTGGCCCGACCATTGCGTTCAGGGCAGTGAAGGTGCCCAATTTGCATCATTGGTAAATATGAACAGGGTTGAAGCCATTTTTAGAAAAGGAACCGATGCTGAAATTGATAGTTACAGCGGCTTTTACGATAATGGACATAAAAAATCAACAGGGCTTGCTGAATACCTGAGAGGCAAGCTGATAACCAAAGTTTATTTTGCAGGTATTGCCGGTGATTACTGTGTGTACTTTTCAGCCCTGGATGCTTTAATTGAAGGATTTGAGACCTACGTAATGGAAGATGCTGTTCGTTCAATCGACCCCGATAAATTTAAAATAGCCAAGGCAGAAATAGTGGCACAGGGCGGAAAAATCATCAATAGCAATGGTGTAAAAATACCTACTGCGCTTACGTAAATTCTTTATAACTGAGCTGTTCCAATAAAAAATATTACTTGAGGTAATCACTCTGATTCCTCCACATTACAGTTTTTAAAATTTCATTTGGAATAATCATCCACTTTCCATTTTCCTCAATATTATTACATTTGTGATACTCTTGAGCTTTCCTGCATACCTCATTCAAAGGATGGGTGTGGTCTCTATCAGGAACGGGGGCGCAAAAATATTTTTTATTTTTCTGAAATGAATAAAAAAACAGCCATACAATCTTTTTACAACTCCAAAGGAGCTTTTATTTTTAAGAAAATGCTTGAAGATAAAAAAGCTATACACAGTCATTTGCAAAAGGGTGGTAAAATATCAGATTTAAAAGAAAAATTCAACTTTGTTAAACCCTTACTTACTACAGGAAAATGACGAATACTCTTACGAGTTTTTAACTGAGCAAAGAATAAGATATTCAATTTACTTTCTTGATTATAGTTATATGTTTTCTGATTACCCGGCAATTGCTCAAAATATTTTCTCTTTTAACATTGATGTTTTGGATGGCAATGCAGACAGTAGTGTTACGGATGATAGAGTAGGTGTTACCATACTTGAGGTATTTAAAATTTTTTTCTCAAGAATTGAGAATGTTGTTGTATATGTTTGTGATAGTATAGATGACAGGCATTTGGCAAGAAAACGAAAGTTTGATTTGTGGTTTTGGAAATATAATGATGGCTCCTTACTTAAAGAGGATGGTATTGCAATGATTGAAGGCGTTGAAATTTACAATTCACTTTTACTGCATAAAGCCAATAAAAAATTGACTGAAATTATTCTTGCCTACAAAGAATTAAATGAAAGTGCCGGAGATAAGTAGATGAAATAATAATAATGCTAAAACATTTTTTATGTGGTTGATCCACTTAAACGTTGGTAACAAAAAAAACCCACATCTCTTTGAAATCTGTCTAACCGCGTTAGGATAAAATCTAAAAACTTCCACGACCAACATTCGGTAAGCATTGTTTAAAACAATCTCCCACAAAGCCAGTTCCGCCTTGCATTAACATTCACTCAAACTGATGGGTAATTGTATCGCCAGTCCGCCATCCGAGGTTTCTTTATACTTACTATTCATGTCAAGAGCCGTATTCCACATAGTAGCAATTACCTTATCCAGGGAGACTTTGGCAAAATCGGGGGAGCTTTGCAGTGCTAGTTGCGAGGCAGTTATGGCTTTAATTGCACCCATAGTATTTCTTTCGATGCAAGGTATTTGAACCAACCCGCCAATAGGATCGCAGGTTAACCCAAGGTGATGTTCCATAGCTATTTCAGCGGCCATTAAAGCCTGCCTTTGTGTTCCCCCCAAAACCTCGGTTAAGGCGCCGGCGGCCATTGCCGACGATACGCCTATTTCGGCTTGGCAGCCTCCCATAGCGGCTGAGATGGTGGCACCTTTTTTAAATATGCTGCCAATTTCTGCAGCGGTCAATAAAAATTTAATGACTTTCTCTTCATCAACCTGGTCAGTTTCGTTACAAAAAACAACGAAGTAGTTTAAAACAGCGGGTATTACTCCGGCTGCACCATTGGTAGGCGCCGTAACTACTCTGCCAAAGGCGGCATTTTCTTCATTAACTGAAAGGGCAAAACAACTGACCCAGTCCAGCGTATAATTAAAGGAAGATCCCCCTGCTTTAATCGCTTTTATCCATGTTGCATAATCGTGGTACGCTCTGCCATTAATCAGTTTATTATTTAGATCGAAAGCCCGGCGTTTTACATGTAATCCACCGGGCAGATTTCCAAAATGATGGCAACCCATGTACATACAATCCTTCATGGTGTTCCATATGTGCAAGATTCCGGATTTGGTTTCAGCTTCAGGTCGCCAGGTACTCTCATTCTCTAAAACAACTTCATTAATTGCTAACCCCGTTTTCATACACCAATGCAATAATTCGGCAGCAGTATTTATTGGAAAAGGAAGTTCTATAATATTTTCTCTGGAAAAAGTCTGCCCTTCTTTAACTACAAAGCCGCCCCCAATTGAATAGTAAGTTTCACTCAAATGGTCCCCATTATTAAATGCTATCAGAAAAGTCAACGCATTGGGATGAAAAGGCAAACTGTCTTTATATAAAAAATGGATATGCTGTTGCGGGTTGAAAAAAACAGCCTGTTCTCCATTTAACACCAATTCACAGGTTGAGGAAATTTGTTCAATTTTTAGAGTAATAGCATTTACATCCATGGTTTCGGGATGCTCACCCGCAAGACCTAACATAACAGCAATGTCGGTACCATGCCTTTTACCGGTTTTAGCAAGAGAACCGTACAACAAAATTTCAATTGAAATAACGTTTTGAATGCCTCCTTTACTTCGGATAGAGTCCAGGCAATTTAGAGCCGCCTTCCACGGACCAAGTGTGTGCGAACTAGATGGCCCGATGCCTATTTTGAACATATCAAAAACCGAGATCGCTTCATGTGGCATTTAAACTTCAATTGAATTTCAAAAATAGCTTTGTTAAAACATTTAAAGGATTTTTTAAATAATCGTTTAAAAAAATTCTTACAAACTTTGAGAGAGAAAATATTTTTACGCCTATATTTGCAACCCGAAAAGGTAATGGCTGCGTAGCTCAACTGAATAGAGTACCTCACTACGGATGAGGGGGTTTTAGGTTTGAATCCTAACGCGGTCACAAAAGC
>JAJAYD010000064.1 GCA_026786345.1 Chitinophagaceae bacterium | reverse complement strand
TCATTAGTCAAAAGTCATTGGTTACTAATTATTAAGAACTTATTTTATTACAAACTTATTGGGCGGAGTTAATTACCGGCAGATTTGAGGGGGAAAAGCCGTAGGCTTTTTTTTTTATTTTTTCAACGATTTCAATCCGTTGACAGACATAGTAGCAAAGAACATACGAGCCGCAGGCCCGGGCAATATTTTAAACAGATTTAAATATGAAGCGAGCCAGCGGCTCGGAAAAAAGAGAGTAGATTGTGAAAAAAATAACTTAGCCAACAAAGCGATTATGATTTTTTCATTAACCAATGGCCCACGCAATTAACCCATAACTTTTCACAATAATTCACAACGCACTATTCACCATTCACTATTCACCATTCACCATTCAAAATTCTATTTATCATGTGGACAGAAAAAGACAATACGCTGTACAAAAAATTCACTTTTAAAGATTTTAGTGAAGCTTTTGCTTTCATGACCCGTGTGGCCATTGAAGCCGAAAAAATGAACCATCATCCATTATGGACCAACGTGTACAACACGGTAGAAATGTGGCTGAATACACACGATGCCGGCGATATAGTAACAGAAAAAGATCGCAAGTTGTCAAAAAAAATTGATGCACTCATTGCCTGACCGGATTGCATTTTGATGTTAGGCTATCTCGTTACATCAAAACCCGTCGGCCCCATTAAAGGAGAACGTATTTATTTTCATACGTTTATATATGCCCAGGGCGATTGGCCTGATACCGTTTTTTTTCCGCCTGCGGCGAAAATATATAACGTATCCGGCAAAGGCTTTTATACCCTGACTGGTAAGGTAATTGAGGAACCTGGTGTGTAAATTTTGGATGTGCAGCACAGCAAAAAAACCGACATTAAAAAGAGAGCAGAGGGGAAAGCCAACTTCATATTTTATTTAGATGAAATCTTCGACTTTTGACTTTTGACTTTTGACTTTTTAGTTTAGCGTAAGGCGTTCAGCGTTTTACCCACCCGTATACTTGTATCCCACGCCCCGTACTGAATGAAAGTATTTGGGATTGCGGCTGTCCTGCTCAAAGTACTTCCTGAAATTTAAAATAAAATTATCGATGGTACGCGTTGTAGGATATACGTTATAGCCCCAGACCGATTGAAGGATCTTTTCACGGGTTACCACCTCGTTTTTATTTTCAATCAACAGTTTTAACAGCATAGCTTCCTTCTTGCTTAGCTCAATATGTTGCCTGTTCCAACAAGTGGCGTCCTGTGCTTTAAAGTCAATTTTATTGTTACCAAATTCATAGGTATCCCCTACCGTTTCCTTATCAAGGAGCTTCTTATTTTTTAGTATCAGTTTATCTACACGCAGTAACAGCTCTTCCAGATTAAAAGGCTTGGCCATATAGTCATCGGCGCCTTTTTTTAAACCAAGTATGCGGTCGGCACTGGTTGTTCGGGCACTTAAGATTAATATGGGCACTTCGTTGTTATGCAGGCGAATATTTTCAGTAACGCTGATACCATCCACACCAGGCAACATTACATCCATAATGATCAAATCGAAATATTCGTCCTTAATGGCTTTTAAAGCTTCGGTACCATCATAAGCCGAAGTGATCTCATAACCCTCCAGCTCAAGATTTAGCTTTAGTGCCTCATGAAGATTTTCTTCATCTTCCACGAGTAAAATATTTGCCTTACTGTTTTCTTTGAGCATAATACCTCAGCTTTTAAATTCAACAGTAAAAATAGACCCTTGCAAATGGTTATCGGTTACTTTAATATCGGCATTGTGGTCATCAGCAATTTTCTTACACAGGAATAAACCCAATCCACTACCCTTAGCCGTTCTGGTGCTTTCGTTGCCAATGCGATAAAATTTCTCGAAGATTTTTAATCTTTCTTCTTTTGGTATGCCCGGCCCCTGGTCGGTAACTGAGAGTAACACCTGGTTGTGATTTTTGGTAAGTGTTACCGTTATTAATTTGTCTTTCGGGGTATATTTTAAAGCATTATCCAGCAGGTTATTCATTAACATTTGAAGAAGCAATTGCTCTCCCACCAAATCAATTTCAGGGGTTATTTGATGCGCTATATTCCTGTTGGGAAAACGGTCTTTGTATTCGTTTACTATCGACTGCACCAAAGAGCTCATATCCAGTTCGCTCATCGAAACTTTGTACGCCCCTGCATCAAGCTGGCTGGCAAGCAGTATGTTATTACACAAGGTGTTCAGGCGGTTTGCTTCCTGCAATGTGTTTGAAATAAGCTTTTGACGTTGCGGTTCTTCCAGCTTGCGTTTTTGAAGCGTTTCGAGATTTAATTGCGTAACGGCAATGGGCGTTTTAAGCTCATGCGTAACGGCCATCATAAAATTTTGCTGTTGCTGCGATAGCTTAATCTGGCGCCGGGCAGCACGGTAAACAAACACAGCGCCTACCATTATTAACGCCAAAAAAGTTACTCCTTCTCCCAGGTACTGGGTGGTTTTGCGTTGCCGGCCATCCAATATTTTTTCAGTTTTTACTACATACGCAGGATCGTCGTGTTGCAGCTCGTTCACCAACAACAGCGCCATGCGTTCGTTTTGTTTGTTTAAAGAGATGAACCACCAAACCAATGCAGCAACTACATACACCAGCAACACCCAATACACCAGGGTTATAACTACCAGCTTACTTGATTTAAACCTGCTCATGTATATTATTTAGCCTTTTCAACTCTTATACCCACATTCATTACATAGTCGAGCGGGTCTTCACGCATGGCCTGTTGTAGGGTAAATGTATAAGTGCCTTTTTTAAGGGCCGCAGGTTTGTTATTGAAGGAAATCCTGTGTTCAAAAATATCGTCCATACCGCTGCCCAGCCAACCCTGTGTATTGTTTGACAGTATAAATTCCCGGCGTACCTGTAAGGTATCCACAGGACTTTTCATGGTTACGTTTACCCAAATGTTGTTGTAGCGGTAGGCATCCTGGTGACGGATCACGAAAAAGATATTGTAGAGCGAAGTAGTATCAGAAATATCGAATTGAAAGGTGGGCTTTTCAGATTCTTTCCAGCTATGCAAAGTAAACATCTTAGTTTTTTCAAACACATCTATGGTATTGCAACAAACACAGGTCAGTAAAAGAAGGAGCCAAAACTTGTTCAAGTTTAAATTTTTTTTACAAAGGTATTGAATAGCGTTGGAGTAAGGCAGGAGTTGCAGGGCAATTGAGATTGAACCACAGAGACACGGAGATGTACGGAGATCGTTTTTGCTGTTTTCTTACATCTTTTTTTGAACCACAACGGAACAACGGCACGGAGGTACACAAAGGTTTTTTCTGTCAACCGTCATCTGTCAACGGTCATCTTGATTTGCCACGAATGCACGAATGAATACCCACAATATTTTAATTCATTTGGTATCCAGGAGATTCTGACATTCGTCAGAATAACGGCTCCGGGAGGTTTTTTCTGTCAACCGTCATCTGTCAACCGTCATCTTGATTTGACCGCTAAGAGCTGCCAACATTATTCACTATTCATTATTCATTTGCATTAAAGCGCATTCAGCACCTGTTCTTTTGCCTTCTCCAATTCATCCTTCATCAACACCACACTTTTTTGAATCTCGGAGTCGTAAGCTTTGGAACCGGTGGTATTTATTTCTCGGCCTATTTCCTGCATGATGAACGAAAGTTTTTTACCCTTGCTTTCTTCGGGTTCGGTTAATATGCTGCGGAAATAATCGCAGTGGTTGCGCAGGCGCACCTGCTCTTCGCTGATGTCAATTTTTTCGATGTAGTAAATCAACTCCTGCTCTAAACGGTTGGGGTCGTAATTGTCTTTCCCCACATTATCTTCCAGCACTTTGCGAAGGCCGTCGCGTATTTTTTGTTGGCGGTTGGGCTCCAGTTTTGAAATAATGTTTTGTTGCAGCAGTATGTTTTCTATGCGTAGCAGCAGGTCGTTTTCAATTGATTTTCCTTCATCGGCACGGTGGGCTTTCAACATATCTATCGCACTGGTCAGCACTGTTTCGAAACCCTTATAATCTTCGGGTGTAAGCATTTCGTTTGATGGTGAAATGACCTCGGGGAGTTTTAGCAAAGCGCTTAAAACGCTTCCCGACTCCAGCCCCAGTTCCTGCGACAGTTCGGCTATGGGCTGGTAGTAAGCCTTTGCCAGTTCTTTATTAATGGTAACCGGCTTTGCAGCCCCATTTTGTTTTATAAAAATGTTGCACTCCACACTGCCACGTACCAGTTTATCCTGCAGTAATTTTCTTATGTCAATTTCGTAGGGTTTTAACAGCGATGGAATAAGGATACGCATGTCGAATTGTTTACCATTGAGCGACTTTACCTCCACTAAAAAAACCTTATCCCCTACAGCCTGTTCGGCTCTACCAAACCCGGTCATTGAATGCAGCATATTATAATATTTGTTATTGGGTAAATGTAGTTACTATCAGACCAAAAATAAGGTTGCTGTTTTGGGTGAAGGCTATGCGTTATTTAGCAGCAATAAGAAGTACGCCGGGATACTGAGTAAAATAGCCCATTTATACTTCTCAAGGGATAAATTAGTGACTTGTATTTATCATATTTTGTAAAATATATGCCCCACTTCTCAAAGCCTAACAAACAAACCATTGCTCTTTTAACCTTAGTAGAAAACGGCCTATTTTGACATTTGCAACCTTATTACCTTATTCAGCCTGATTGAATATTTTAAACTAATTGATAAGGTAATAAAGTGGAATAAGTAATCTGATCTCTTTCTACTAAGGTTTTTACACTATCCCATTTTTATGTCTTGCCCATTTATACTTCTCAAGGGATAAATTAGTGACTTGAATTTATCATATTTTGTAAAATATATGCCCCACTTCTCAAAGCTTAACAAACACACCATTGCTTTTTTAACCTTAGTAGAAAACGGCCTATTTTGACATTTGTAACCTTATTAACTTATTCAGCCTGATTAAATATTTTAAACTAATTGATAAGGTAATAAGCTGGAATAAATAATCTGATCTCTTTCTACTAAGGTTTTTGCAGGATCACATTTTTATGTCTTGCCCATTTATACTTCTCATGGGATAAATTAGTGACTTGATTTATCGTATTTTTTTAAAATATAAGCCCCACTTCTCAAAGCTTAACAAATAAACCATTGCTCTTTTAACCTTAGTAGAAATCGGCCTATTTTGACATTTGCAATCTTATTACCTTATTTAGCCTGATTGAATATTTTAAACTAATTGATAAGGTAATAAGGTGGAATAAATAATCTGATCTCTTTCTACTAAGGTTTTTGCAGGATCACATTTTTATGTCTTGCACAATATAAAATAAACTGTACAAGAGTGCGACGCAACGATGACGCCCAATGATAAAATGCCGGCTACCAAAACTTACATCACAACCCAAAAACCAACCAACTGGCAAATGGCGCCGACAAAAACACCGGAGTAGACCTCTATTGGGTGATGGTCGGAAATAAGAAGGCGGGCAGTGCAAACCATGCCACCTAAACCGGTAACGAGGGCAAGCACCGGACCAATGTGTTCGGTTGAAACTGTTGCCAACAAAATGAAATAGGCAACGGCCCCGCCCACACCCAGGCCATGCATGCTAATTTTAAAATAGTTGTTGGCCATTAAAGCCACCGACACCGAGAGGAAGAGCCCCAGCAAAAAGTAGGTGAGAATACCCGGTGAACCCGGTAACGTACGGCTAACATAAAAGGCCCACCAGTAGTAAATAATACAAGCCACGTATGGAATGATCCTTTCTTTTTGTGTTCGCAACATGATGGACTCAGCAAACTTTAACCGCCACAATAAAAACACGGTTACTGCCGGAAAAAAACAAGTGATGATAGACAAGGATATAAAGCGCAATAATTTTTGATCGGTTTGAAGCGCTGCAAAAGTGTATGGGTGAATGTAGATGAGATAAGCGCTTATGTAAACCGGTAAAAACAACGGATGAAAAACATATGATACAAAACGGGCTGCCAGTTTTAACGGCCAGGGTTGGGGTAAGGGGTATGCAACTGGTGTGTTCATAAAAACAAAAGTAAGGCAGCTTATAACTGCTTGCGTAAACGGGCTACCGGCAGGTTAAGCTGTTCGCGGTATTTAGCTACGGTGCGGCGGGCAATGTTGTAACCTTTCTCCTGCAACATATCGGTTAGTTGCTCGTCGCTAAGTGGTTTGTGTTTGTCTTCAGCTTCAATAAGGTTGCTTAAAATTTTCTTTACTTCACGGGTACTTACTTCCTCGCCACTGTCGGTGCTTAGCGACTCACTGAAGAAGAATTTTAAGCGATACGTTCCAAACTCTGTTTGCACAAATTTGCTGTTGGCTACACGGCTTTCGGTACTTATGTCGAGGCCCGTCATCTCTGCTATGTCTTTTAAGATCATAGGCTTTAGGGTGGTTTCATCTCCCGTTAAAAAGAACTCCTGCTGGTAGTTCATGATGCTTTGCATGGTGCCGATCAATGTTTGCTGGCGCTGCTTGATCATGTCTATAAACCACTTGGCCGAGTCTATTTTTTGCTTGATGAATAATACCGCTTCTTTTTGACGCTTGTCTTTTTTAGTACCCCTTTCGTAGTCTTTCATCATATCCCTGTAGCCTTCGCTAATGCGGAGGTCGGGAGCATTTTTGCTGTTGAGGGTAAGCTCGAGACTGCCTGCGTTATTGAAAATAAAAAAGTCGGGAATGATATAGCTTTCGGCTTTATTGATTTGGCCAATGTTGCCACCGGGTTTGGGGTTAAGCTTAATAATCTGGTTGATGACAGCCTTTAGCTGCACATCATCAATGCCGAGCCCCCGTTGAATTTTTTCGTAATGCTTTTTGGTAAACTCGTCGAAGTATTTTTCAAGCACCAACATAGCCTGCTCAACTTCTATGCCTTCGGTAAGTTTACGTTTCAATTGTATAACCAGGCACTCTTTCAAATCTCTTGCACAAATACCGGGTGGATCGAACTGCTGTATTTTTTTGATGAGGGCTTCAATCTCAGCTTCGCCGGCTACAATATTTTGCCTAAAGGCGAGGTCGTCCGATATGGAAGTTAATTCGCGGCGCAGGTACCCATCGTCGTCTATGCTGCCAACAATTTGTTCGGCTATTTTATGCGACCGGTCATCCAGTTTCATAAGACCCAACTGGGTTAACAGCATGTCGTGAAAACTGGTTTCAACCCTTATAGGCACCACTTTGCCTTCATCGGCTTCGGGATAGTTTTCATCCCTTAATTTATAGTCGCCCACTTCATCATCGCTATCATTTACATACTCACTCAAATCCAGGTTCTCATATTCGTCCGGGCTTCCGTCGCTGTCAAAATCTTCTTCATTGCTACTGTCAAACTCATCTTTTGGGTCATCGTTGTAATCATCATGACCATCTTCGCCCACCTCCAGTGCAGGATTTTCTTCCAGTTCTTCCTTTATACGTTCTTCTAAATTGGCAGTAGGTACCTGCAGCAATTTCATAAGCTGAATTTGCTGGGGCGATAATTTCTGTAAAAGCTTTTGCTGTAATGATTGACTTAACGACATTGTTACCTTGCTATCCTCGTTCCCTTTCTAAGGGCATTGGGGTTATAATTATTTTTCATAACTGGTGCTTCGGCTTTAACTAAGCTTTCTGCAAATTCGCGGTAAATTTACATACAAAACCATGCATGGGGCATCCTACCACTATTTGTTTGTTTCTTATTTTATTTGTATGCTACGCCATGCAAAGTAGTGCCTGCCAGGTCGTTGATACTTCCGTAATACACAAAGTGGTTACGGTTCCTTCTGCAAAACCCAATAGAATAGCAGCCTGGCAAAGCATGTTAAGCAACCCTGGCCCACCTGTCATAAAAAGTATAAACGCATTACCTGTTAAAACATTGCCGCAAAATTTTTATATGGCTCAAATTGGCTTTTTCTGTACCAAAGAGTTACAGGTTGAAAAGCTTACAAAAATTCCATTCAGGTTTAGATTGGGTTCTGTACAATACACCGATGGCATGGAAGGAAAAAACAATGGCCGCCGTCAATAGCTTTAACTAATCACTTGTAATGTTGAAACATTTGTAGATTTATAGCAAACCTATTGCATGCGACTGCTTAAAATAGTTTCTCTCATACTGCTGACTCTGGTGGTGATTTACATGGTTGGTCCCAATCCTTTAAAGCCGGTGTTTGATAAAAATATTGCTTCTGTTCCTGCCGGGGCGGCCGCACTCGAACAATATGTAGGTACTAACGAAAGCCTGCACAAATTAAAACCGGGCAATCAAGCAGAAATTATTTGGGAGGATCGTCTTCATAGGAAAACACCTTATGCCATTGTATACCTGCATGGCTTTAGCGCAAGCAGGGAGGAAGGAAGCCCTGTACATACTGACATAGCAAAGCAGTTTGGTTGTAACCTTTACCTGAGCCGGTTATCGCAACATGGTGTTGATACGGTGGATGCAATGGCAAATCTTACGGCAGACAACCTTTGGGAGAGTGCAAAAGAAGCGCTGGCCATAGGAATGCAGTTGGGCGATAAAGTTATATTGATGGGTACCTCAACCGGCGGTAGCCTTGCTTTGCAATTGGCCGCAACTTATCCTGATGTAGCGGCGTTGGTTTTATTGTCTCCGAATATTGAAATCAACGATCCCAACGCCTGGTTGCTCAATAACCCGTGGGGGTTACAGATTGCACGTTTGGTAATTGGCGGCAACTATAATGTGGCCAAAAATAATACACCGTTATATAAGCAGTTTTGGAATAAACAGTATCGTTTAGAAGCAGCAGTACAATTACAGGAATACCTCGAAGATGCAATGAAGAAAGAAACATTTTCAAAAATTCATCAGCCGGTGTTGTTGTTGTATTATTATAAAGATGAACAGCACCAGGATCCGGTGGTGAAGGTTTCAGCTATGAAAACCATGCTGGCTGAATTGGGAACACCTGCCGCAATCAAGCAACAAAAAGCGATACCTACCGCTGAGAACCATGTGCTTGGGTCTTACATTTTATCGAAAGATGTGCCTGCTGTTGAAAATGAAATCAGCAGATTTTTAAGCACGATCATAAAGAAATAATTTTTAAAATTCTCCATCAAATCTTACTGTTACACGACGGTTAACTAATGCTTATCCTAAGCATTTATTATAGGGCAAATCGTGTAGCAATGCCGTACATTAGCACCCTAAATTGCTTGCTATGATTCGCAGTAAAATTGCGGGAGTTGGTATGTACGTACCAAAGGATGTTTATACCAATAACGACCTGACCCGCTACATGGATACCAATGATGAATGGATACAGGAACGAACCGGAATTAAAGAAAGAAGGTATGCCAAGCGTTTAGAAGAAACTACTACCACCATGGCAATAGAGGCTGCCACTATAGCTATTGAACGGGCCGGAATTACTCCCCAGGATATTGACTTTATCATCTTTGCCACATTGAGCCCCGATTATTATTTTCCCGGTTGCGGCGTTTTGGTGCAACGCGAAATGAAAATGAAAGAAGTGGGTGCCCTGGATATTCGTAACCAGTGCAGCGGCTTTTTGTATGCCCTTAGTGTAGCCGACCAATTTATAAAGGGTGGCATGTATAAAAATATATTGGTGATTGGTAGTGAGAAACATTCCTTTGGCCTTGATTTTTCTACACGGGGCCGTAACATTAGTGTAATTTTTGGTGATGGGGCAGGGGCAGTGGTTTTGCAACCTGCAAGTAAACACGAGCAGGGTATTTTAAGTACACATTTACACAGCGATGGTGAACATGCTGAAGTATTGGCGATGTACAACCCCGGCACGCATGGCAATCACTGGGCAAATGGTCAGGCTGTTGCCAACTTTGATGATGTTGAAATGGGACAGGCTTTTATGAGTCACGACATGATAGATATGGCGCAGAATTTTCCGAATATGGATGGGCAAACTGTTTTTAAAAAAGCAGTGGTCAAAATGCCCGAAGTGGTAATGGAAGCATTAAATGCCAATAGTCTTACAACAAGTGATATTGATTTATTGATACCTCACCAGGCCAACCTGCGCATTAGCCAGATGGTACAAAAAATCTTGAGATTGCCCGACGAAAAGGTGTTTAACAATATTCAAAAGTATGGCAATACTACAGCCGCAAGTATACCCATTGCATTGTGCGAAGCATGGGAGCAGGGAAAAATTAAAGAAGGAAATTTGATTTGCCTAACCTCTTTTGGTAGTGGCTTCACCTGGGCCAGCGCGTTAATTCGCTGGTAATTTTAACTCTCACTAAATTTTGTAACTAAAAACCAAAGAAGTTTGCTCGCAAATTTTTTTTAAAGGATGATATGTTTTCAAATCCGGTTACTTGTAAGCTCAGTTATGAATGCTAACAAACCGACAGTGGAGGGCGGAAACATTTTACTTAAACAATGCGATCGTTGCAGCGTTAAAAGACCGCAAGGGTGGCTTGGGTTTCAATTAAAAACCTCTGCCGGAAGAGTTTTTTTTATGCAATATGCCTGGCAATAAACTGGAAAGAATGAGAAAAATAGTATACCTGGTAAACCCTGTTTCAGGAACTACAAAAAAAGATTCGATAGAAGCATTGATCAATCGAAAAACAAAAGAGCAGTCCATACAATTTGAAATGCTGTCTACCAACCACTTGGGCAACTACGATTTTCTGAAGGACAAAATTGAAAAAGACAGGGTTACTGATGTAGTGATAGTTGGTGGTGACGGAACGGTAAATTCCGTTGTCTCGGCTTTGCAGGGCGTAAAAGTTAATTTTGGCATTGTACCTATGGGCAGTGGTAATGGATTGGCTTATTGTGCCGGTATTCCCAAAAACCCTGTGAAAGCGCTTGATCTCATTTTTTTAGGCAATGCCTCCCACATAGATGGCTTTAAAATAAATGAGGAGTTCAGTTGCATGTTAAGTGGACTGGGTTTCGATGCACAAGTAGCACACGACTTTGCCAGTTCTGCCTCACGTGGTTTGTTTACGTATACGCAACAAAGCCTTTTTAATTTTTTTAAAGCACACCCCTACCAATTCGAAATTTTATTAAACGACTTCTCCTTTTTTACTGATGCCTTCTTAATATGTATTGCCAATAGTAACCAGTTTGGAAACAATTTTAAAATAGCACCGAGGGCAAGTTTAAATGATGGGTTGCTTGATATTGTGGTGGTTCAAAAAATGAACAAGGCAAAACTTCCATTTGCTATTTTAAGACAGATAAGAGGAAATAATGAATTGCAACAATTGGTGGATGACATTACCAACAAGAACATTCTTTATTTTCAGACACCCACACTTACCATACGTAACTTAAAACATGCACCTTTTCATGTTGATGGCGAGCCGAGAAAAACTGACAATGAATTTAAGATTGAGATCATCAAAAACTGTTTCAGGCTGATACAGCCGAATTGATGTAGGATGTCTGATGCCTGCTGATTTCTTCAATTCTTTCAGGCAAAAGAATTATGATACGTGTCTGTTTATTAAACCCAAATGACTTTTTATTCTGTGTGCAATAATCGAACTTGCGGTTAAATCAAACATTTCTCCTGGTCATCTGTCAACGGTCATCTAACATCTCTCGTCTTTGATCCTACTCCTGGATTTCCCAAACTTCCCGTCCCCTTAACAGTTTGTCAAGATTGCCTGCACCTTTTGCAGCAATGGTTTCATCAATCTGCATTTGCATCACATCCTCGTAGCATGCCCGCTCTGTTTCATAAATTACCCCAAATGGCCGTGGAAAATATTGACCTGATTGCGAAGGTTCGTCAAACATGCGTACCAAAGTCTGGGCTTTGTAAAAATCTTTATCGTCGTGTATCCAAAGATCGTTGGTGCTAAACTCAGCGCCCATCTCAACAACAACCGGTTTTAAGCCATCCAGGCGAATACCCATATTTTGCGTAGCTCCAAATACTAATGGCTTGCCTTGTTCTAAAAATAAAGCAGTGTCGGGTTTTGTTTTCTTCTCAGTAAAAATCTCAAAAGCTCCATCATTAAAAATATTGCAGTTTTGATAGATCTCCAGCAGCGAAGTACCCTTGTGCTGGTGGCTGCGGGTTAACATTGCCTGCAAATGTTTGGGATCGCGGTCCATGCTGCGGGCAACAAAAGTGGCATCGGCCCCCATTGCCAGCGCCAAAGGATTGTAAGGATGATCAATGCTACCATAAGGCGTACTCTTTGTAACTTTCTGCGGTTCGCTGGTAGGTGAGTATTGCCCTTTGGTTAATCCATAAATCTGGTTGTTGAACAACAGAATATTAACATCAAAATTTCGGCGAAGCAAGTGCATCGTGTGGTTGCCTCCTATGCTAAGGCTATCACCATCGCCGGTAACAATCCAAACGCTTAATTCAGGACGGCTGGCTTTTAAGCCACTGGCAATTGAAGTAGCCCGGCCATGAATGCTGTGCATGCCATAAGTGTTCATGTAATAAGGAAAACGACTGCTGCACCCAATACCGCTTATAATCACTATGTTTTCCCTGGGAACTCCAATGCCGGGCATTATCTTTTGCACCTGGGCAAGAATTGAATAATCTCCACATCCGGGGCACCACCTTACTTCCTGGTCGGTGGTAAAGTCTTTGGCGGTTAAGGTTGGCAAGGTTTGTTCTGCTATTTCTGACATTTTGTTTAATCTTCTTTAAACAGCAAATTTCATTAAAATAAATTACACAAAATTGTTATTTACAATTTTTTAGGGAAGAAGGGTTGTGAATGATCTCCCGATTTCACATTATTCAACTTGCAGCTAGTCGCATTTCTTCAAAAAATGATAGCATACAAATATTTAAAAGTTGGCAAAATTTATAGAATAACATACTCTTTGTGCCAGCAACATTATCCTGTTTTGAGCACGTTACTTAACATATCTGAATGTTTTTATTCATCTGCTTTGAATTGAGCATTTACCTATCTACCTTCTGTTGTTGACCCTTTATACTAATCTTTAAAAACTTTGCACACGAAAAAAGTAATCTTTTGGCTGTTGCTATTTCCCACGCTGGCATTCGGCCAAACAAAAAATATTTTAAACACTTTTAGGGTTTTTGCTAAAAACGACAAGGTGGTAGAATTTGAAAAAGCCCTTGCCAATCACGCTCAAAAGTTTCATTCGGGAGACTGGAAGTGGAGGGTTTGGAGCATCGATACCGGCCCGGATGCAACTGGCTACATGATTACCGAAGGCCCTAACAGTTGGGAGCAAATTGATACACGAAATGATATTAGTGCATTACATACTGCAGATTGGGAAACAAATGTGGCGCCTTTAACCACTGGAAGTAGTATGGGCATCACTGGCTATTATACGTTTATGTCAGATCTAAGTACCGTACAATTAACCGACTATGCTGATAAAATCCTTATCAACCACATGACGGCTAAGCCGGGCAAAATAAATGCAGCAAAAGATTTAATTACCAAACTGAAAAAGGTTTGGGAAAACGGAATGGAAGCGGTTGCGGTGTACAGTCTGACTGCCTCCGGCGAGCCGGGTTACACAACAGAAACCAGGTTAAAAGGAGGGTTTAAAGAATTAGACGAAGGATTCCGCAAACCCCTGCAAGAACGATACATGGAAACATACGGCCAGGGTTCCTTCGCCAATTACTTAAAAGATTATGAAGAGGCGGTTGACAAGCGATGGTCTGAATTATTAATATATCAGCCCAGGCTTAGTTCTAAGTAAAATATGAAAGCCCCTGCAAGTCAGGGGTTTTTTAATTAGATCTGGTACGAAATTCGAAGGGCTTTTTATTAGAAAATAATTTCCACTATTGGCCTGGCAGCTCAAAAACAAATGATCACTTCATGGGTGCCATTCCTGACTGTTTTGCCATACATTATGTACTTGTGCCGTTAAGGTTTTGCAAAAACCAATTGTAAAAAAATAAATAGTTTTGTTCAAAAGGGTGCAATAGTACCTTTACTCATTATGTTCAGTTACGTTTTATTGGTTTTTTTAATCTACCTGGTTTACCGCTTTATTGTTGGTTTTGTACTTCCCATCTTAACTGCCAGTAAAAAATTAAGAGAAAAAATGCAGGATATGAATCAACAATATCCTCCCGGTTATACTGATGGTACGGATAGCGCCACTAAAAAGCCGGGTAATAAATCATCAGGTGCTGCTGCTTCGAAACCGTCGGGTAAAGACTACATTGAATTTGAAGAAATAAAGTAGAACCTATCTACAGCCCAAGCTCCAAAACGGTTAACGGCGATTGAAGCCAAATGGTTTGCAAACCTGCTTCTTTTGCCCCTTCAATGTTTACCAGGCTGTCATCTATAAACAAAGTTTCTCCGGGCTGTAAATTTTCAATCTCTAATAATTTAGTAAAGGCTTGCGCATAAGGTTTGCGCAAACCAAGGTCGTGAGAATACCAGGCCTTGATAAAGAAGTCGTCAAAATTTTTTTTACCGGTTTGTTGTTGATAAATTTTTTGAAAAGACTGGTGGTGAATTCTGTTGGTATTGGAGAAAAGATAAATATTGTATTTCTGCCGTATCTCATCCAGCCAAATAAGCACCTCGTCAGGAAAATGACCCAGCATGGCGCACCAGGCTACCTCCATATCACTATCAGCAAGAGTTACGTTGGCAATATTTTTAAACTGCTGGTAAAATGCTTCATTGTCAATCTTGCCTGTTTCTAATTGCTCAAATAAGGGGGAGGCTTTTTGCTGGTTGTACAACTCATTAAAATTGGCAACTCCCAGGTTTATAAACGATTGTTCAGTTTTTGAATAATCCAGCGTGAGCAACACTCCCCCCAGGTCGAATATGATGTTTTTTACTTTTTGCATGGCTTCAAATGTAGCAAAGAAAGATGTTAGAGGTTAGTTGACAGTTGACAGAAAAAAAGTACAAATGAATAATGGAGGAAAAGATGACGGTTGACAGATGACGGTTGATAGAAAATATCTTAGCGTTCCCTTGTACCTTAGTGTCTTGGCGGCTAAAAATCCTCTGTGCGCCGCTGTGTCGTCGTGCCGTCGTGGTTCAAAAAGAGACGTTGATCGTTGGTGGTTGTTCGTTGTTTGGAATCGAAATAAAACATTCGTGCATTCGTGGCAAATTTCATAAAGGTTGTTGGTTGATGGATGTTCGTTGTTGTAAGCTTCCATTCGTGCATTCGTGGCAAATGACAGAAAACTTGTTGGCTGAGAGAAAAAATCCCCTTCTCTATAAGTGGGTTCCTACCTCCCCAGCATTGTCGGTTTTATTCCGGGATCCTTTGGTCGGTGCAAAAAGAATAGCAGAAGGATTGCCTTTCCTATCTAAATTTATTACGTTTACCCCGGCCTTCATTGAAACAATTAAACCGTGCCAAACTATATGCCGTCATCCACTTCACTGCCGGTGCAGCAAAATCAACGTACAGCTATTTTAGATATTTTAAGAGGCTGGGCCCTGTTGGGCGTTGTATTAATGAACTATGCCGACCATTATTATCTTGGCCTCAACTTCAAAACTTTTAAACCTGATATTGGTACAAGCATATTGATGGGATTTGGCAATGTTGTTTTTGCAGCTAAGTCGTGGACCATGTTGAGTTTTCTGTTTGGCTATGGCTTTGCCGTGCTGATGAAAAACGTTTTCAACGAAGGCATAAATGGGTATGTGTTTTTTAGCAGGCGCATGTTCTGGTTATTTGTCTTAGCCATCATCAACAGCGCCTTTTTCTTTGGAGACATCTTAAAAGATTATGCCGTTATGGGTATGGTTCTGTTGCTTTTTTATCGTTGCTCTGCAAAAACTGCCTTATACATTTCTATTGGATTGTTATTGATCCTGCCTGCCGTGTCAGCCTATGTTCAAAGCATGAGCGCTGTAGATGGGTTAACCCGCCTTGCCGGTGACCTTCCCTTATATCAAAGCCACAACATCTTTAAGGTTTTACTGTTCGGCCTCATAGGTACTTATAAATTCGAGATCTTAACGCCTGGGTATTTAATAACGGTACATGTTGTAATGCTTGCCTGCTTTATGCTAGGTATGGCTACTCAAAAAATTGATTTCTTTAACCGGCTTGTTGAAAATAAAAAGTACGTTAAAAGAACCTTTTGGAGCACCCTCGTTTTTGCACTGTTAATGGTTGGATACTTTATTGCTTCACAAAAATTTAAATGGGGATGGAACAAATATTATCAACCCGGCTTCCTGTTTATTCTAAGTTCAATGTTCTTTATTGTATCCTCCATATGTTGGTTGTATGTAGCAGGAAAACTTAAACGTTTTTTCAGAGCTATGCAAACAATCGGCAAAATGACCCTTACCAACTACATAACACAAAATGTGTTAGCTGTAATATTGTTTTCAGGTTTTGGCTTTGGGTTAATCCTAAACCACCGCATGCACTTTGGATTTTATTTAATGGCCGCACTCAGCATTTATATTGCGCAGGTAAACTTCAGCCAGTGGTGGTTAATAAAATATAATTATGGTCCTATTGAATGGATTTGGAGACAACTAAGTTATGCCAGGCGTTTACCCATAAAGAAACAAGTCCCGGCAAGCGAACAGTCAGTACAGGAGATAACATCAGTTGAGCCCCAACCTTTTTAGGTTAATTGTTTCAACGAATCACAAAAATTACCATTAATCACCGGCGCCTGAAATTAAAATGGTTGGGGTACATTTTTATTTTCTCATAAAAATGAAGTGGATGATTTTACTACTCTACCCACTGAAAGCCACCGCAACATTTTGACAATCACCGTTTCCCTGGTCTATTACGCTGCTCCAATTGATTGCAGGTAATCCAACACTTCTTTCGCATCTTCACCACCCTTTTTTGCATGGTGTAGTAATTGCAAACCATGCGGGCTTTTAGAGGTCTTTAAACCAGGATATGCCGTTAGCGCTGCCTTTACAAAATCGATCTTACCTAACATAGCAGCACAGAAAATATTCATGCGGGCACCATTGCTTAACAGAAAGTTTGCTATGTCTTTATTGCCCATGTGGCCTGCACCTTCAATGGCTGCTTCAAAAATTGCCCCCACCCCAATCCCAACAGGCATTTAAAAGACCCGGCGTTTGCATTAGTAATTATTTTGTTGCATTTAAATCGCCGTGACCTTTAATTACAAATTCTTTAACCAGTTTTGGTTTTAAGGCGGGTGGCTTTTCGGTTGACTGGCTTTTGGCTGTAAACGGGTTTACCAGTAAAGAAGAGAACCAAAAGAAACAAGGCTCAGAAATTGTTACGCGAAACAGTATTCATGGCAGAAGTTTTTATCAAAGTAAAATAATCATTTCAGCAGCGTTCAGCTTGCCGTCTATCCTTTAGAAACAAGGGTGAGAAAATCCCTCGCTGGTTTAAGTGCTCTGTAGGAAACTTAAACCTAAAATGGGTGTAGGACCGCGTGAGGTAAATAGAGTTGTTGTTTGTATTGTGGTAAGGAACTAAGAGATTAAAGCCGTTGGTGTAAAAGCAGACGGTCTTTTTATTGTGCATCCCCAGCAAAATGAGTTGAAGGAAAGTTAAACAAGCGCTTTTATAAATACTCTTTCAGCAGTTCTTTAATTTCTTTATCAGAAATACTGTTCTGATCTCCTTTGTAATAGATGGAGAAAAGCAGTACGGTGGTAGCGGTAACTCTAACAAAAGACATTACCCTTCTCCGCCGCTTTTGCCTTTGTTTTTAGAAGCTATGGCGAGGCGTATTTTATAAATATCATTACCAGGGGGAGTGCCTATAGTTGGAGTTTGTTCCAGTTGGGTAAACAGTCTGGATAGTTCTATCTTAAGTGAAGCGTATTTTTTATTGAGTTCTTTCGCTTCCTTTTTAAAGTTATCCGAAAGCTCAACTTTAAAACTCCTTCATAAAATCTTTAGCTGATGTGGTTTTTAATTTCCCCTGTTTGAATTGCCGCACTTCCTTTAAGCCTTTTTTGATGTTGCTTAAAACCTGTTCTTTATCAGGCTCTTCCTCCTGCTCCAGTGCTTCCAGTTCTTTATGTTGTTTTTTGAGTTGGCGCCACTGATTGTAAGGGATGAACACTCCTGCATTTTTACCTTTTCCGTCTTGTATTACTTGTACACTCATGGTTTTAAAATTTATTTCGCTAAGAAACCTTGCATTTTAGTTGAGGTGATAAAAGCATCCGGCATGGTAAACAAATGTTCTTTTTCTTTATCCTTCATTTTAGTTACTTCCTTAATTCGGTTAATCATTCCTTTGTTGGGTTCTAAATCGGTTTGCCCTACCGACCAATCTAAAAATACTCCTAAAATATCAGTCCTCCTTCAGGCAGCATCAATGGAAAGCTTCTTTTCATCCCTTTCATACCTGCCGTTTGCAGGCACATTAGTTCCAGGTTGTTGCGCCAGCACTTCTTGATTGATCCCTTTATTTTTTCGTTCCTCTAAAGCCTTTTTCCAAAACTCACAAGTATTGTATACCAGATAAAAGGTTGTGTCAGCAAATTTAAGAAACGGTAATGTTTTGCAAATCAAAAAGTTTTGTATGATAGAAAGCATCCGAAACGTTTGAAACGTATTAATTCTAAGCCGTCTATCCTTTAGATACAAGGGCGAGAAAATCCTTTATTGTTGCCAAAAGTTTTAAAATTTTTAAAGAAATCTACTTCAAACCATTATTTAAAACAGGGTGGACGGATTTTTGAATACCAGGCAGCATGAAGCTTATTATACCATTGTTTGTAATACTTTTTTCAGCCTGTAATGAACCTGCAGAACAAAATGAGATTCAGGTAAAAGACACCTCAACCATTACGGCAACAGAGGTGCCCGAAATGGGTCGGGCCGAACCCAAACCCACGCAGGTTATCTATACAGGCAGTACCGAAATACAAACAGGCAATACTTTACCAGCCGACCTTGTTGCGTATGCAAAAACACTCATGGGCATTCCGTATCATTATGCCGCATCCGATCCCAAAGTTGGCTTTGATTGTTCGGGCTTTATTACCTATGTGTTTAATCATTTTAATATTGCGGTACCACGCTCATCGGTAGATTTCACAAATGTTCAGCATGTAGTTCCGTTGCAGCAGGCAAACCCCGGAGACCTCATTCTATTTACCGGAACTGACAGCACCATTCGTATAGTTGGTCACATGGGCATCATTACCAGTAACAACCAGGGCAACATCGATTTTATACATTCCACTTCGGGTAAACAGTATGGTGTAACCATTACGCCATTCGAAAAATATTATATGGGCCGCTTTGTAAAAGTCATCAGGGTTTTTAAGTAGCACATCAAAGCTGCCGGCATTTTGCCTAACCTTATTTTTGCCGCATGATTGATGCAACCACCTTACGACTGGGAAACTACATTTTACAGAAAGGCGGGGTTAGAATACTGCCTGTTGCTTTAGGACTGCAACACTTTGATCTGTTGGCTAGGGGCATGGCAAAAGACCTGTTTCCCATAGCGCTGAATATTGAAAATTTAAAAAAATGTGGTTTTCTTGAAAACATAAAATATTACCAGCACCCCGAGGTGAGGGAATTTATTTTAACCTTGCCGGTAAAGGGACCCAGCCAAAACGAAATACGAGCTTATGTGCCTGCAACTACTCCGTATGCCAGGGCTATGGTAAACGAGCTTACCATTAGTAATAACATCTATCACCTGCATCAATTGCAAAACCTGTACTATGCTTTAACGGGTGCGGAACTGGAGGTACGTCTTTAAAGTAAAAAAGGAAAATGAAAATGAAAAAGGGTTGGGATGAAACCTTACCAATATATTTTGTTATTGAAACAATTGCTGTTTGTGTTCGCTAAAATAAATCTTGCGTTTGGTGCGTGGCAAAATTTGCATGGTTACCTCGCTGCCATCCGCTGCATACGCTTGTTTATAAACAGAAAAATTATCGTTGACACCTTTGGTTTCAAGTTGTTTGTAAAAAATTTTTACATAAGCAACAGCCTCCTTAATCAACATAGTAATTTTTGCAGCGGGTATTTTACCGGTTATGCTTAAGGGATGGATGCCTGCCCTGTACAAGGCTTCGTTTCGTATTTTGTTGCCTACACCTGTAAATACATTTTGGTCCATCAGTACATCGTCAATGGTTTTACCGGCTTCTTTTTTAAGTAACAATTTTACATGAGCAGCATCAAAATCTTTATGTAAAATATCGGTGCGCCAGTCGTATACCTCTTCCGGTGTTCCCTTTAACTTTTCGGCTTTTACCACGTACCCGTTTATTTCGCCTTTGGCGAATTCAAGAAAAAAAGACCGGTTGACCGTCTTGCGCTCGTTGATGCGTATTTCGCCAAACAACATCAGGTGAACCCTGACACTACCATTGCTGAAAACAAAAAGCAAGTGCTTGCCCCAGGTACAAATATCCAAAAGCTTTTTTCCATTAATCCATTCTGCAGGCATGGGGCCATAGCCACCGGCTTGCTTAACCACTTTACCTTTAAACGGCAACAGCGTATTGCGTAAGTGTAATATGGATGGGCCTTCGGGCATGTATATAAGAGGTATTACCTGAAAAGTTTATTACCAACGAAGCTGTCTAAAATAATGTTTTATAATACCAACAGCAGTTTTCCATAACCCGCCCGAACGCCAGCCCGAAAGAATTTGTTCTTGCGGGTACCATATTAATTAATCGTATTTTTTTATCAATCTCGGTACGGGCAGGCTTCTTCCTCCACTGTGGCGGAGCAATTCATCTGTAGCAAATATGGCATCTTCAGTTGCAAAATCAAAGGTTCCATTTAAATCAGACAGCTTTAAAGTTATACAGATAAAAAACTTAAAGCATCCAGGTTCTTTTTCTATGTGAGGAGGATAAGTTTATAAAACAATGAGTATAAAATGAGAATCGCATTTTTTTGGAAAGCCACCCATACATTTTGTTGTTAAAAGCTGCCTGTTGTTATGCCTTTGAACGGAATGCGACGCCACCGAAGCTGCACAGAGTAAACAAGCCGGTACCAAAAAAACAGCACCAGAAACGAGTATTGTTATGCTCTGGTACCAAAGCGCCCTGGCTCAAACCTCAAACACGATCAGGTATCTCCTGGTCTTTCTTATAATTTTCGTGAGCCTTCTCAGGAGATTTCTTCCCGTCCTGTAATGTGGGCTCCAGGTCTTCCCCGGGATCAATAAAACCTCTCAGCTCAGTTAGTTGAGGATCGCTTTGCTCCTGTTTATGCGTTGGGTTGTTAACCTTTTTTTCTTCGCTCTCCGGGTTGGTTTCTTTGTTTATATCGGGTACCATAATAAATTTTTTACAACCTGTAACAATATTATGCCACAATTAGTTGGACGTATTTAGGAGCTGCTTTTTTTAAATAAATATGCTTCTGCGTTTATTGTACCATAAACCAGCGCATCGTTGAGGCTGGAATGAATATTGAGTATCTTTAAAAAAATAAATTTCTATGTTACAAAAACAAAAAAAACAATTTGGCATTTGGATGGATAATCATCATGCAATTATAGTAGGAAAACCCGATGCAGATTCTGAAGACTTTGATGTTCTTGGACATGCCGGAAACCAGGGAGCTACACCAAACTCAAGTGAAAAAAATGAACACAATGATGAGAAAACTTTGCAGCATAAGTTTTTTAAAGAAATACTATCGCACATGCAAAACGCGGATGAGGTACACATAACCGGCACCGGTACGGCGCAGGAGCAACTGATAAAATATATGTCGGAGACCCCGCAGTACAAACACACTGTTACAAGTGAAAGCACTTCTAATAAAATGAGTGATGAAAGTGTTGTAAAGTATATCGACACCAAATTTAATTAACCAACGCATCGTAAAAATTAAGGGCGGTTGACTAATCCTCAACCACCCTTTTTTATTTTGATTTTATTTAATTAAGCATAAATATAATTTGCATATAACCGAAATGCCATTCAACAAAAATGCCATGGTACGCAAATTGATGCCACATCATAAATTCTATTATGGAACCAACAAATATCTCGTTACACCCCGGCGAAAAAACTTCCGGCACCCATTCAACCATTTGGCTCGATACCATCAGCCAGCAAAATTTTGAAACCCTAACATCAGATGTTGAAACAGATGTATTGGTAATCGGGGGAGGAATTGCAGGTATTTCCACTGCTTATTGCCTGGTTAAAGCCGGCAAAAAAGTAATACTTATCGAAGATGGTTTGCTGTACAGTGGCGAAACCGGCCGCACCACAGCACACATTGTAAATGCGCTGGACGACCGGTACAGTGACCTGATTAAAATGCATGGAAAAGAAAATGCCAGATTAGTTGCCGATAGCCACAGTGCTGCCATAGATTTTATAGAACGCGCCTCGAGAGAATTACAGACAGACTGTGATTTTACAAGGCTTAACGGGTATTTATTTCTTCATGATAACGACACCCAAAAGACTCTTGATGATGAATTGAAAGCCACGCATGAAGCAGGCATTCAAACCACCATGCTGGACCATGTGCCAGGGATACCTGCTGAAAAGGGTTCGTGCCTTCAATTTCCTGCGCAGGCGCAATTTCATCCCTTAAAATACCTGAACGGCCTGGTAAAATACATTTCAGAAAACGGGGGAACTATTTATACACACACGCATGCGGAATCTTTTAAAGAACAAGAGGTAAAGGCCAACGGCTTTAGCATAAAAGCAACCCATATTGTAGTGGCTACCAACTCGCCGATTAATAACATGCTTACGCATCACACCAAGCAACATGCTTATCGTACGTATGTTATCGGTGGCCTGGTACCGGCAGGCGCTTACCAACAAGCACTTTGGTGGGATACCGGTGACCCGGATACAAAATGGGTTATCGAGCCGTATCATTATGTAAGGCTTCAACAATATAACAACCGGTACGACTTACTGATTGCAGGCGGAGAAGATCATAAGACAGGGCAGGAGGATGATGAAAACCTAACGGCGGAAGAGCGCTATCAACGATTGGAAAAATGGACCCGGCAACGTTTTGATAAAATAAAAGACATTACCTATCAATGGTCGGGACAAGTACTGGAGCCGGTCGATTCGCTGGCTTTCATTGGTAAAAATCCAAGTGATGAACACACTTACGTTATAACCGGGGAATCGGGTAATGGTATGACATATGGCACCATTGGAGGAATGCTGGTGAGCGACCTGATTTTAGGCAACCAAAACCCATGGACCAACCTGTATGATCCGGGGCGCATTACTTTAATGGCTACCGGCGCCTTTTTAGAAGAAGCAGGAAATATGGCCCTGCAGTATGGCGATTTTTTAAAAGCCGGTGATGTAAAATCAACCGGGGAATTAGCCAATGGCACCGGTGCAATTATGAATGAAGGCGGGCATAAAGTTGCCGTATATAAAGATGAACAGGGAGCCGTATATGCCTACACCGCAGTCTGTCCACACCTGGGTTGCGTTGTACAGTGGAACCACGATGAAAAGAGTTTCGATTGCCCCTGCCATGGCTCCCGCTTTACCTGCGAAGGGAAGGTAATAAACGGCCCTGCATTGTCGGACCTGGCACCTCACCATTTAAACCACCAAACCGACAACAAGTAATGCTTATTTACCTGGCCTTATCTACATCTTTTATAAACCTGATGAGCCCATACATGTACACTTGCTGGTCGTCGTACATTGACATATGACTGCCGTTGGGGCATAAAAGAAAAGTCCCGTTTTTAACAAGGGAGGCTATCTTTTTCATGTGCTCAGGATCCATTGTATCGAAGGTGCCGCCAATGGATAAAACAGGTATGGTTAGTTGGGGAAGATCAGTAACCCTGTCCCACTTTTCCAACTTGCCGGAAACGCCAAATTCGCTGGGTCCCTGCATGGTTACATACAGCGATTGATTTGTTTTTCCCAATGAACGGCTAAGCGGCTCAGGCCATTGATCCAATGGTAAGCGACAAATATGCTTTGCATAAAAATTCGGCATCAACAGCTCCATATATTTTGGATTTTGAAAATCCTTTTTAGCCTCTATCTGCCGGATGGTATCCAGCACTCTGGGATCAAATTGTTTGGCCAGTATTTCATTGGCATACTTACCATAATCGGGTGCGCTCATCATCATGTTGGATATGATAAGTCCCTTTAAATTGTTTTGGTATTTAAAGGCATATTCGGCTGCGAGTATTCCACCCCATGAATGGCCGAGTAAGTAAAAATTGTCTTTGGTAAGATGCAGTGCTGTTC
>JAJAYD010000063.1 GCA_026786345.1 Chitinophagaceae bacterium | reverse complement strand
TAATGTCAAAAAAGGTAACCCAGAGGACACAAAGAAAGAAGCACAGAGTGAAGCCAGAGTTAATCTTTGTGTCCTCTGTGAAAGACTCTTGTTTTTCTCTGTGGTTAATGTTTCTTTTCCAAAATTCAATGTAGAGACGGAAATAAAACAGATGTGTATACACGATAAGTTGAATAACGGGGAATAACTTCGAACGCAGGATAAATGCAAGTCTCCGACCTAATGCTTTTTTAAAAGAAGTTCGAGTTTGACGGTTATAATTAAGCATGAAGAAAAATGTAACTTTAATCTTTAAACATTTCTGTATGCAAAGCGCAGCAATCGATATAAAAACAAACTCCACCGGTCAGGCAATACAAATACCTGAAGAATTTAGAATTGATGATGATAAGGTTTATTTGAAAAAAACCGGTAACATCATTCATATTATTCCATACCATAAACCATGGCAAAACCTTTTCGATAGCCTTTCAGAGTTCACTTCTGACTTCATGAATGAAAGAAATCAACCCCCTCAACAAAAAAGAGAATCATTTGACTAATGCCTTACCTGCTCGACACAAATATTTGTATCTACATCATCAAGTAACAGCCACACTCGGTTCTCAATAAATTTAATTCAATCGAACCAGGGGAAGTAGCGATATCAATGATTACGGTTTCTGAACTTTATTATGGAGCACGAAAAAGTGCCAATAAGGAAAAGAACTTTCTAGCTTTAAACAAATTCTTTCTTCCATTCAACATCCTTGATTTTGATATTGCTGCTGCCAATAGTTACGGCATCATTAGAACCGAATTAGAATCAAAGGGTATACCCATAGGTCCATTAGATACTTTGATAGCAGCCCATGCAATTAGCCTTGATTACATTTTGGTCACAAACAATGAAAGAGAGTTTACTCGTGTAAGCGGATTACAAGTAGAAAATTGGGTTTATTAAAGTATTTTTTTTTCCTTCTGCCTAAGTATTTCGTTCTGCCATACAGTTTTTCGAGTGTCATCCGAAGAGCCTGTTCCGTTAAATAACCTATCGTGTAGTCACATTTAACTAATGTTCAAAAAAGGTAACCAGATAGTACACAAAGAAAGAAGAACAGAGTAAAGGCAGCGTTAAATCTTTGTGTCCTCTGTGAAAGACTCTAGTTTTTCTCTGTGGTTAATATCTCTTTTCCAAAATCCAAGGTAGAGATGGAAATAAAAAAAATGTGTCCAAACGATAGCTTAGCTTACGGGACGAAGAAGCTATAAAAAACCGTAGCCGGTATCCAAATAAATTGTTTTCAAACAGCTTCTTAAGGAAAAAGAATAGCAACATGAATGTAAATTTTAATAAATGATTGGTCTGCGTTTAGTTGTTTGTGTATTGCTGGGCTGTAGCACTATTCATGCGTCAGGTCAGTTAACCTACCAAAACCTGGAGGTGATTTACGATTCGGCATGGACGTTTAAAAATCTTTCGCTGATACCTGTACGTTTTAAAGACCTGCCGGCTGAAGGAACCAGCCTGATAGCCGGATTACAAACTATTTCGCTACCGGAGGCGCTGATGAAAAATAAAGTTAAGATTAAGGAAGTACTTTATGAAGACGGTGCTGACTTAAACTGGCTGCAAATTGTAAATAACAGCAAGCAATCATTGGTTATAAACAGCGGCGATTTACTTGCCGGGGGAAAGCAAGACAGGCTTATAGGTGAAACAAAAATTATTGCCCCCGGTGAGTCGGATTATTTAAAAGTGTTTTGTATTGAAAAGGGCAGGTGGGATGATAAGATTAAGCAATTTCATCATAGCGGTACCGCTGATGTGGAAGTTAAAAAAGTAATGGATGTAACAGGACGGCAAATGGAAGTATGGAAAGAAATTGAAGGCCGGTTTGGTGCAGGTAAAATACCCTCAACCACCTGGCCGTATTTACAATTGCATAAGAATTATGGAATGGCAGATAGCAGCTATATCCGTTATTTCACGCAAAAGTTTAAGCAAAGCGATAGTGCTTATGCCGGTTTTTTAGCAGTGACAGGCAATCAAATTATTAGTTGCGAATTATTTGCAGCAAGTAATCTTACCCGTATTGCGTTTCCCGGCATGCTTGGCAGCCTTGTTCTTTCGGTGGCCAAAAGTTCGGCACCTGTTGTGCCGCTAAGTGCTATGAAAAAATTTATGGATGAATTATTAAGGAATGAATTTACCCAAAAGATTTTTGTTGCGGCACACGGTCAAATGCATTTATACCAGGGAAAAGTGATGCACATTATAGTTTATGGCTCATAAAAAAGCCCCCACTTTTTTGCGGGGGGCTATAGGTTTTGATCTCAATATAAAGCTAAGAACCTCCTATCCGATTTGATTCGGCCTCAGCACTTGTTTTTCTGTTGCGGGCTGCTTTTACCTGGTTGCTTCCAAAACGGTACGAGAAGTTAAGACGTACCTGCTGGCTTTCGTAACCACCTTTTGCATTAAAAATGCTACCGGCAAAATTGCTTACCGCATTCCATTTGGCGGTATAAAACAAGTCGGTTACCGAAAGCTTTACCGTGGCCTTTTTGTTCATAATCAATTTTTGAACGCCGGCGTCGGCACTCCACATAAAGTTGGTTTTAAAGGTACCGCCCCAAACACTGGGCGTATTAAACCAACCGCTTAACTCACCGGTATAACCTTTTCCTAAGGTAAAGGTGTGCTGGTTATAATAACTAATGGTGGTTATATTAAGTCGAATGGTTTTTCCATCATCAAAATTTGCTTTATACCTGCTATGGTTTGCGTTTACGTTAGCATATACATTCCACCATTTTGCTATGTTAAACGGAGCACTTATGTTGAAACTATATATATCCTGCGCCGCCAGGTTTTTTAAAGTAATATAACTGGCATTTCCTTTGGCTGTGTCGTTTATTACGGTAAAAAAGTCTCTAATATGGCTGTATCCCAGGCTTGACGACAGAAACGATTTGTAAGTATGCCCAATGGTGTAACTATTGGTATACTGTGGCCGTAAAAACGCATTTCCTTTTTGGTATGACAGCTCATCCAGTTTATTTTCAAAGGGGTTTAGGTCCTGGTAACGCGGTCTGTCAATTCTGCGGCTATAGTTAATATTAAACTGGTGGTTTGCATTTAAAGTATAACTGAAAGCTGCGCTCGGAAAAAAGTCGAGGTAGCTGCGTTGTACGCTTTCAATAGTATCTGTATCACTCCAACTGCTTTTGGCATTTAATACGCCATTGCTCTTAGTTTGCTCGGCCCGCAAACCTGCCTGATAGCTAAATTTCTTGAACGACCTGTTGTAGTTTACGTAAGCTGCGTTAACGTTTTCGGTATAGGTAAACTGGTTGCTTCTTTCAAAGTCTTTTACCTTGGTGTCGTTAAACACATTATAGAAATCAAAAGTGTTGTTTGTTTTTACTTTGCTGTACTTAATACCGGTACCAAACTTTCCTTTAAAAAGATTTTGTTCGTAATCTGCTTTCGAGGTGTAGATGTCAATATCTGTTGGAGTATTGTTTGCAAAAATTCTAGACCGCAATACAATGTTGGTATTGGCATCAGTATAAAAATTGGGTTGAAAACTTTCACCTGTTCCGTTATAGATTCCCCTGTCGGCATCAATGTTTAATTCTCTGCCTGCGGTATCAGCATACCGGTAGTTAAGGTTAAGGTTTGAGTTATTTCTGCCGATGTCTATCAAGTTACGTGCAACCAATATTTGCGTTGGTATTTTAGTGCTTTGCGATGAGATGATGGTATTGCCATCTGTATTTCGGGTACCGCTTAAATAGTTGCCGGTAAACATTACGCCAACGGTACTTTTACTGTTCACAAAATAATCGGCGCCTAGCTTTACATTGGCTCCGTTGTTGTCTCCCACGCTTACACTTTTTGCATCATAAATACTGTCGTTTTGCTGGCGGTTAAAGTCCTGCCAGCTACGCATTTTACCCTGGTTTACGCTTACGTTGCTGAATAAGTTAATCTTTTGGTTGCGGTAATTAAGGCCAAGGCTACCATTAACTTTTGGGTAAAAGCCCTGGTTGGCTCCTACCGCAATGTTACCGTTGGTGCCATACTTTTTATTCTTTTTTAGTTTGATGTTTATGATGCCCGCATTGCCACTTGCATCATATTTGGCCGATGGGTTTTCGATCATTTCTATTGACTCAATATCTGCACTTTGTATGGACCGCAGGTAGGCGGCAAGATCGGACGAAGCCATAGGGCTTAACTTTCCATCAATATAAATGCGAACCCCATTCTTTCCCTTCATGCTAATATTGTCGTCTTTGTCTACCAATACACCGGGTGCTTTTTGTAACAATTCCATTGCGGTACTACCGGTGGCGTTAATGCTGTTCTCCACATTAAACACAGTTCTGTCAGCTTTAACCTCAATCATGGGTTTTGTGGTAGTAACAACCACGTCTTTTAATTTCTTTTCTGAAGCTGCTAAGGTTGTAACGGGAATGTTTAGAGTTTCTCCTTCCTTAACTTCAAATACAGATGTAGCATAACGAGTATAAGCTATACTCGAAAATTTTATAAAGTACTTACCCGGTTTTATTTTTTCGAAAGCATATTCACCCCCCTTATCGCTTACGGCAGCTTTGTATAGCGAGCTATCCTTTGCTTGTAGTATTGTTACGGTTGCAGCTTCTATTGGTTTGCCGCTTTTATCTTGTATAGTTC
>JAJAYD010000062.1 GCA_026786345.1 Chitinophagaceae bacterium | reverse complement strand
TAATTTTAAACAGATAAAGACAACAAGTAGCAATAATCCTGGGCAAGAAGTAGACATTAACCGGTTGGCTGGTAAAAATGGTTATTGTTATGTATATATTAGCAACGAAACAATGACTTAGTATACTTTGATAGTCTAACTTTAACTCATACCCGTGGACCTTTACTGGAGGAAACGCATTATTATCCTTTCGGCTTGTCGATGGCGGGGATAAGCTCAAAGGCAGCAGGTGGATTAGAGAATAAAAAGAAATGGAATAAAGGTTCTGAATTAGAAAGTAAAGAGTTCAGCGATGGAAGCGGATTAGAATTATACTCTACATTTTATAGAAGCCTTGATCCACAGTTAGGAAGATTTTGGCAAATAGACCTTAAACCAAATTATATGGAAAGTCCATATGCCGCAATGGGTAATAATCCAATTCTTTACAATGACCCTTTAGGTGATACTCTCGCCATCAAGGGGACTTTTTTTCAAAGACTAAAGATCAAAACGAACATTTTAGTAGCAACCATCTTTTCACCTCATGCAAGGAAAATGGTTCGAGATTTGAAAAAAAGTCCATTTACCGTAACCGTGGAATTTGGAAGTCGCCGTACTGGTGGAAGCGTAATTGCTTACAATAATCTTGCAGACGCGGGGAAAAAGGGGACTTCTTGGAACGATGTTTTAGGCCAATATCCCGCAGTTGAAGGTACTGGGAAGGGTACTGGTTCTACTATATCATTAACGCCCAATCGGTCACAAACTAAGCACCAGGACATAAACGGCGAATTCACTGGTACTAAAACGATATCCATGCTTCATGAATTTTTTCATGCGTGGCAAGCAACGTACGGAAAGCAAGACTTTAATATGGTTGACGGTGTTCGGAATGCAGAAAGAGACGCAGTCAATTGGGAAAATGTATTTTGCTCGGAACTTGGAAAAACTCCAAGGGCAAATTATGTATCAGTAACCGGACAAAACCGAGACGTCTATAATGAAGATTTTAAACAGAGAGCAGAAAAAACGGACCCTTCAAAAGATTAAGAAATCTTTTGTATCGGTCGCTGTTACATGTTTGATGGTTGTTGCCAGCATTAAAAGTGTATCCGGACAAATTTCTAAAAAAATTGAATGTGGCAGTATCTACATAGTTAATGATTCCACGTTCGACGCCCATTTACAAATTTTGAACAAATTATATCTGGGAAAAACTATACAACAAAAGCATTATCCTGAAAATAGATTAGTTTTTTTCTTTAGAAATAAGCATACTCACGCAAGAGATGCGGCCGCATTCATTGTACTAGACAGTGATGATATACCAATTGAAGGATTCCGCTTACCAAGTTGCTTTGACTCTACGGTATTTGACAAAAAAATAAAACTTAAGAGAAAGGTGATGAAAAAATTAGTGCAGATTAATTTTGCAACAACGGAAAAAGCTTTTTGTGAATATCGTTGTCCAAACACCCACGATTTATTCGAAGTATTATATACAATCAAAAGGGGTAAGGTTGAAGCTGGAATTTTAGGTCGAAGGTAATTCAGAAGTAGAGATAGAACCATGTAAAAACAGTTTTCTAGCTAAATTTAGAGCCCTGCTCTTGCTGGTGGAAGTTCCCTTAAAGAATTAAAATCAATAAAAGACATAGTAGAGATTTTAAAAACGATAAAGAGCGGGAAAATTAATCCTTCAACTTTATTGCTAATCACAGCTGCAAGTTTGCAGTTTGTTGGTGTTGCCGTAACGCCGCCGTCACACGTTGTTATGACCTGCAACTGTAGCGAGGGTAAGAAGATAAAATATACAAAAGCCATTGGTTAGTAAAATAGCCGGTGGCTTTTGTATTTTAGATAGCTACTTGTTTTTTTTCGGCTTTGCAGGGTGTGTCACGAATGAAAAGAATGGATAATTCTTTTCAATGTTGTATAGAAGATGGTGTAGGCCTACCGCATACGTTGTACAGACGAAGTATGCAAACCACCCGCTTTGGCGGGGCAAGCTCTGAAGGTGTTGTGTTCAAAAGGCATGGTGTTGAACGTTTAGGCAAAAAGTGCGTGTAAAGGCATGAGGTATGTGTTAGTAAGCTGAGCCCCCGCGGCGGAGAACCGACCGAATACATGTTGAAACGGCTCTCAGACTACAACACACCTGCCCCGAATTGCTGTACCGCCAATATGCACTAATTTTAAAAAAAAGCGATGAGCAAAATAATCGAACAAGCACTTGAACTGCCACACGATGAAAAGGTGAGGTTGTTTTATGCGCTAAAAGAAGACCTGCGCTTTGAGGATGATAAACTCATTGAGGATGAATTAACCACTGACCAATGGAAGGCGTTAAACCAAAGAATTGCCGATATCAAAACAGGAAAAAGTACCCTCCTCTCTCTGGAAGAATTTAAACAGAAAATGGAAAAGAAGACAAATGAAATTCGAAATTCAAATTGAAGACAGGGTACTACACGATTTTTCAGAAGCCTTCACTTATTATCACCTCATTTCAGATTTCTTAAGTACGAAATTTGAAATTGCTTTTACAACAGCGATCAATAAACTGTCAGCAAGACCTCAAAACCACTATAGCATAGCGCACAACCTTCGGAGAATAACATTGGATAAATTTCCGTACATGCTTATTTACACAATCACTGACGAAAAAGTGATTGTTGTCGCTCTTTTTCATCAGGCTTCTAATCCTTCCATATGGAAAGAAATTTAAACCACTTGGAATAACGGTTCCACCTAAGTGTTCCCTAACTAAAATTGGAGGGTTGTTCATTCATAACAACCCGGTAAAAGCCGGCATGGTAAATAAAGCTGAAGAATATGTACATAGCAGTGCGGCAGATTACTTCTATGGCAAACAGGTTAGTAAAGTGAAAGTGGCCTTACTCAACCCTGTGCAAACCACATACAGTTGAAAATAATTGAGCTTTTTGTGGCTTTTCCAAAGCCAGTTGTTCAGAGAACAACATTTATCCTTAAGTTCGAGGTGTCCTGCGGAACACCTCGAACAACCTGGTTTTATAATGCAAATCAGCTTAAAAATCAAAAACCTAAAACACCTTGCATATAAAAACCCCGCAATTGCTGGGCTTCTAATTTGTAATAAGTATCGTTACGATTTTTTGAAAAGGTCGCTTGCCTGCTTTACATAATCATCGTTGTTGGCAGCTTTAGCAAGTGTTGTTACCTGGGCTGCAGTAGCTTTTGCACCGGCAACATCTCCCATATCTTTTTGAATTTTAGCCTTCATCATAAACATCCAAAAAGCAGTCTTATTTTCTTCTACTGCCTTGTTGATATTTTCCAACGCTTTAGGTAGATTTTTTTCCCACTCGTAGTAATAGGTTGCTGCCTGGTAGTAAGGTTTTTTATCTGACTCTAAAGCAGTTTCAACCTGCTTGCGGAGTTTGGTTTTAATATCAGTTTTAATAGGAAAAGAAACAGCAGTGTTACCCCACATCATTTGCAGATCGCAGCTTTCGGGCATCATGTTGGCAAACTGTATGGTAAAGGTTTCAACTTTAGTAGCCATTTTAGCTGGCGAAGCCATTAGAGCTACCATGTCATCATCGGTAGTAAAACCTTCCTGGCCAGGGTAAGTTTTTCCTTTGCTTAAAACCACCTTCCAGCCAGACTTACCGGGCACCGTGTAAAGTACATAGCTTCCGGATTTAAGCGTTTTATCACCCACCATAACCTCATCAGAAAAAGTAATTTTTGTGGCTCCATTTGCGCCGGTTCTCCATGGTTTATCTAAGGGCCCTATTGGGCTATTAACCTGGAAAACAGGACGTCCTTTTAATGAGGGACGACTATAGTTTAATTCTACTTTGCCCATACCAAAGTCTTGCTGAATAGTTTGTGTAGGACTTGGCGCCGGCATGTTAACCTGGCCAACAACTGCAGAGGTAATAAAAGCTGCACCTATGGCAAGCATCATTATTTTTTTCATGTTATTCAATTTTTGCAAACCTACAGTAACATTGTTTAAGCACAAAGGGTTTACAAAACCAAATAATAGGAAGAAAGGTTAAAACGAAATAAGTAGTTGAGCTTTGGTTGCCGGTTTTGCTTTCTTCCACAAAGGGCCTTTTTTTAGTAATTCAATGGCTTTATTGCCGTTCTGCTCATTGTTAGTTTTCACAACTTCTATGCGAACAGGTTTGCCATTTTTATCTACTTCAAATTCAATTTCCACATCACCACTCATATACTCTTCGGCTGCATCTCTGTAGTTTTTTATGTTTTTTAGCAGGTAGTTATTAAAATGCTTCCATCCTTTAACAGGCTTGTAGCCCGTTTCTTTGTTCAGGTATTCATTCTTATCAATAGCAACATCAAATTTCTTTTTCCTGCCCACCCCGGTAACCACTACATCACTCAAACTCGGTACATTTTCTTCGAGGAGAATTTGTTGTTGGATGTTACTTTTTAATCTTGTATTTAAAGGCATATAACCCATTGAAGTAATGGAGACCTCCAAAATTGAATCAGT
>JAJAYD010000061.1 GCA_026786345.1 Chitinophagaceae bacterium | reverse complement strand
TTATTACACTGCTTCCAACGCCGGAAATGGAATGGCTGCTCAGCTTGCTCAATTTTTTTGTGATGGATTTAAATGCTCAGACTCAACAAAATTGGTTCGCTTTAAAACAAACAGTTTTAAAAATGCGGTTGCTGCAAATGGAAAATTTCCATTAATCATATACATGACTGCTTTTAATGGAATGAGCTATGAAAATTTTTCGTTGTTTGAAGCATTAGCAAAAGAGGGTTTTGTGGTAGCATCAGTAAGTTCTATCGGACGTTTTCCTGGCGATATGACAATGAAAAAAGCAGACCTTATGGAGCAGGTGGAGGATGCCATTGCAACAGTGAATACATTGAAGCAAAATGAAAATGTTGATTTTAGCAAGATTGGTATTGTTGGGTATAGTTGGGGTGGTTTATGAGGAGCCATTTTAGCTGGTAAAATGTCTAACGTAAAGTGTCTGGTTTCGCTTGACGGTTCGGAATTCCATCATTATGGAAATGCAAAAGATGAGAATGCAGATTTTGATACTATTAGAAACAGCGACGACTTTAAAAACATACATCTTGCGGTTCCATATCTGCGTCTGGAAAGTTCACCTTCAGTTAAAGCAGATAAAATTGATTCAGTGTATAACTTTTCCCTGAAACATGCAAAAATCGCACAAATTTTTACAATTGATTCAGCTCAACACGAAGACTTTGACTGCTTTTCACTGATTGTAAAAAAATCAGGAAATTGTGCAATCAATCAACGTTACAATACTGCTTTAAAACTGACAGTCAGCTTTTTGAAAGAGCATCTAAAAAATGAACATACTTTTTCAAAAATCATGGAAGAAGAATTAAAGGAGACGATAAAAAAGAAATAAAACATCGCAAAACAGCGTTATTTCCAAAATGCAGGCTGACGGAACGTATCTTTCAGCTTTTATTTTTTTAAATTTTGGCTGTAGTTCCAGCTTGACGTTAATAATTTAGCTAAGTGCAAACCATCAACTTTAAAATATAAATTTGGCTTCAGTTGACGGAATTCTATTTTTCTGCACTTCGGCAGCATTTTTCGTTATACGTCCAATGATTTTGTATAGCGAGCTACAATTTTTTATGTAAATCAAATTCTTTGTAGTTAAGACATTATTCTTCTCCCAGCCGGGCAATTTCTCCTTCATCCAAATCATGGGTACGGGTGTGCATCATAAAATCAGGGTCCATCTCAATATCATGGTCAGCCTGCCTGTGGGCTTCTAAAACTTTCTCATCCGGGCCTTTTGTGGGTGTAAAATTGGTTGAAGAAAATTTACCGGGCATTTGCTGCTGGTGAAGTGTAGTTTTCATAACACATATTTTAAAAGGTGACTACAAATTTTAAAATTATATATGGTAAAGTCAACAAATATTATGGTTTAAAATGTTGTATATTCTGGTGTTGTCAAAAGTAAAAATTACATGGTTCAATTTTCTGCCATTATCCAAAAATTCGACAAACAAGGCGATAAAACAGGTTGGACTTATATAGTGGTGCCTGCAGAAATAGCACAGCAACTTAAACCCAACAACAAAAAAGCATTTAGGGTTAAAGGCATGCTGGATGATTGTAAGATTGCAGGTGTGAGCACCTTGCCTATGGGTGACGGATACTTTATGGTAGCCTTGAATGCCGCTATGCGAAAAAATATTAAAAAACCTGCAGGTGCAGTGCTACATGTTTCACTAGCGTTAGATACATACGAACCGCAACCTTCAGCCGAATTACTGGAATGCCTGGTTGATGCGCCTAATGCGGCAGCCCAATTTGAAACGCTTACAAAATCGCACCGCAACTATTTTATTAACTATATAGCCAGTGCAAAAACGGACCAAACCAAAGCCCGGAGAATAGCCCAAACCATAAATGCGCTGGAGAAAAAAATGGATTATGGACAAATGATCAGGGCTGCCAAAGGGGACCGGAAAGAGTTGTATGGGTAAGTTTTTGGTTGCTTGCTACAAAAAAAAAGGCAAAGACATTCAATCATTGAAAGTCTTTGCCTTTAATTTTTTTGATGGTTTATAAGGAAGCCATATCTATTACAAAACGATACCGAACGTCGCCTTTCAGCATACGCTCATAGGCAGTATTGATATCCTGGATGGGTATTACTTCAACATCAGATGTAATGTTGTGTTCAGCACAATAGTCCAGCATTTCCTGGGTTTCTTTTATGCCCCCGATTAATGAACCGGCTACCCGGCGGCGTTTCATAATCAGGTTAAATATTTCAAGTTTTGGCGACTCAGGAGGCACACCTAACAATATCAATGTTCCATCTGTATGCAACAATTGCAGGTAAAAATTAATGTCGTGTGGAGCAGAAACTGTATCGATAATAAAGTCGAAATAATTCATGTATTCCTTCATTCCCTCAACATCAGATGTAAGAGCAAACTTATGAGCCCCCAGCCTTGTTGCATCTTCTCTTTTTGAAGGCGACGTACTGAGCATGGTAACTTCGGCACCCATAGAAGCAGCTAACTTAACCGCCATATGCCCAAGGCCACCCAAACCAAGAATACCCACTTTATGTCCTTTACCCACCTTCCATTCTCTGAGTGGCGAATAAGTGGTTATGCCTGCACACAATAGCGGAGCAACTTTTTCGAGCGGTAATTTTTCTGAGATGTGCAACGTGTACTTTTCATCAACTGCAATCTGGCCGGAATAGCCACCGTAAGTAGGAGTACCATCAGCATAACGCCCATTATAAGTACCCACCATTCCCTTCTCGCAGTATTGTTCCAGGTCGTTTTTACAATTTTCGCAGGTACGGCACGAATCTACAAAGCAGCCTACACCGGCAAGATCGCCTACTTTAAACCCTGTAACATTCGAGCCTATTTTAGAGATCTTTCCAACAATTTCATGCCCCGGAACCATTGGATAAATAGAACCGCCCCATTCGTTGCGAACCTGGTGAATGTCGGAGTGACAAACGCCGCAGTATAAAATATCGATCAAGACATCATGCTCCCCCGGCTCCTTTCTTTCAAAAGAATAAGGTGAAAGTGGATTGGTCTCATTCTGCGCAGCAAAACCTTTTACTGATAACATATTGTTTCTTTTGTTTTTTAATAATACGGTTTAACAAATAATTTTTTCATGCAAATGTTTCTGCAAGTTAACCAGTTGAGAATACGTTATAAATATTTACTTTGTACGTAGCAGAAAAAATACAATATGATTACATACGTAAATCCAAATCGCATCAGGCAAATCACTTTTTATGTCTTTCTCGTTTTCATGTTCGTCTTTCTTTTTTTACAAATGCGGGCTTTCCTTCCTGCATTTTTAGGAGCAATTACCTTTTATATGTTGCTAAGAAAAAGCATGCAAACCCTCGTTTTCAAAAAGAAGTGGAAAAAATCGATGGCTGCCGGCTTGTTGCTGCTGCTATCATTTCTAATTGTATTGCTTCCTGTTTATTTCATGGTTAACATCTTATCGTCCCGAATTGGCTACGCCATTCGCAATTCTGATGTGCTTGTTGCAGCGGTCAATAAAAACATCACCATGATTGAAAATAAGTTTCATATTCAGTTGATGACGGGTAATGCGGGCAGTATTAGTACAACGGTTGGCACCACTTTAAAATCAGTGCTGGGGGCAACATTCAATTCGCTCACATCGGTAATACTCATGTATTTTATTCTCTACTTTATGCTGATTAATACCCGCATTATAGAAAAGTGGTTATACGATTTCATACCGTTGAAACATAAAAATCTTGCAGAAGTCGGACATGAGCTGAAAGCCCTGGTTATTTCCAATGCTTTGGGTATACCATTAGTGGCTATTGTACAGGGAGTAGTGGGGTTGGGTGCTTACTTGTTTTTAGGAGTGAATGATGTTTGGTTTTGGTTCATTTTTACATGCATTGCCAGTATGCTGCCTTTTGTAGGAGCAGCCCTTGCTTATGTGCCGCTATCGATTGTTTTACTGGCAGGCCACCAACAATGGCAGGGCATTTTTATGCTGGTTTATGGTTTCGGCGTAATTGGTGTTGTTGATAATGTTTTCAGATTTGTTTTGCAGAAAAAGCTGGGGGATGTGCATCCGTTAATAACCGTGTTTGGGGTCATTATTGGCATCAATATTTTTGGTTTTATTGGGTTAATATTTGGGCCTATACTTATCTCAATGTTTATTCTTCTTATAAAAATATACCTGAACGAGTTTTCGGAGCGGAAGGTGCCAACACCCGACCAGTTGATGGAATAGCCTACCTGGTTGAAAATTTTAACTTGTTGTGCCATAATAAAAATTCTATTTTGGCTGTTTTAAGGAAGCAAGGTTTAATTTCACAAATTGATTATGTTGTAGTATGTTGAAAAAGATAAATGGATACAAGTTGTTGATTGCTCTGCTGGTGACGGTGTTGTGCCTGCCTGCAGTGGCAAAAACCGATGGTAAAAAGGTAGGGGGTGACAAAAATTTTCCTTCATTACTTAGTAATTCCGCAGATGCTCCATTTTTAAAGGTGCAGAGCGACTCGTTGTATAACTTAATGGGACTTGAAGGCTTTGGTTTGCAACGCGATGTTTTTTTCAAGGCTTACAAAGGCTACAATTACCTGTTAAAAAAGGGATTGGTACGCAAGAAAAATATTTTAACTGTTTGCGATTATAGCCAAAGCAGTAATAATAAAAGACTGTATGTAATTGATTTAAAGGAAACAAGATTGCTGTTTAATACTTTTGTTTCTCATGGAAAAAACAGCGGTGGGGAGTTTGCAACCACCTTCTCTAACCTGGTAGAGTCAAACAAAAGCAGCCTGGGTTTTATGATGACAGGCGAAACATATAACGGTAAAGCTGGCTACAGCATGCGTTTCGATGGTATGGAAGCCGGAATTAACGATAAGGTACGTGCAAGAGATGTTGTATTGCACGGGTCAAATTTTGTAAACGCCCAAAGGGTTGAAGAAAGGGGAATGATAGGCAATAGTCTTGGTTGCCCGGCTATACCAAACGACAAACGTAAACAAGTGATTGATGCAATAAAAGGTGGAAGCTGTTTTTATATCAATCATACAGATAACTGGTACAACACCACTTCGTCCATCATAAATGCCAGTTTTGATATTGCGCCGGTTGTTCATCCATCACCCATTGCCAGCCAGTCAACTAATGGCGTAAACGGAAATTCAACCGTTTCCAATTCAACAAAAAGTAGCTTTTAGCTTGTTTTATAATTTGTAAGTTTTAGTTGTAATCCCTGTTTGAAAGAGCGGGGATTTCTATTTAAATATGCCACGAATTCACGAATGAATTTCTGTAGTTTGTAGTTGATGCAAACATAAGTCTTAAGAGTTTGCTATGAATGAATTTCAAGTTTGCCATGAATGCACGAATGAATTAAGATGAATTAGTTCCTTTTTGTGAACTATTACTATTTACCAACAAATAAGAAACCTTGCTACAATAATTTTAATTCGAGTATTCTTGGCAATTTCTCAGAAGCTGTCTAAATATAATTTGAAACTTTGCTTTTGAAACTGAAGATGCCATATTTACTATAGATGAAGTGATTGCGACGCAAGGAAGAAGCTATGGAAAACTGCTGTTGGTATTAAAAAAATATCATTTTTAGACAGCTTCTTAGGCAAGGTTGGTTAGTTTTATTCGTGCATTCGTGGCAATTTTTTCGCCAAATCACCCGTTTATCAGCCATTTTACGGTGGTCTGCATACAAACTTTATCTTCGCAAAATGAGTTGTAGAAAATCGGTTTATCTTTTACTTTTTGTTATTTTTTGCATTGAAAATGCAACACTTGCACAAACCCCATTAACTTCCGGCAGCTCTGAAATTTATGCTCAGTTAAAAAAGCTAAATGTATTGGGAAGTGTTTTATACATAGCCGCACACCCCGACGATGAAAACAATACCTTGTTGCCCTTTTTTGCCAAAGAGAAATTATACCGTACCGGTTACCTTAGTTTAACAAGGGGAGACGGAGGCCAAAACCTTATAGGTAGCGAACAGGGAATTGAGTTGGGTATGATACGAACGCAGGAATTGCTTGCATCGCGCCGCATGGATGGTGCCGAACAATTTTTTAGCCGGGCCTACGAGTTTGGCTTTAGCAAAAGCGCTGATGAAGCCCTACGTATCTGGGATCATGATAAAATTTTAAGTGATGTGGTTTGGGTTATTCGTCAATACCAGCCCGATATAATAATCAAACGTTTTCCGCCTGATGCAAGGGCAGGTCATGGTCATCATGCTGCCTCTGCAATACTTGCAAACGAAGCATTTGTTGCCGCAGCGGATCCAACAAAATATCCTGAGCAATTTGCCTTGGGCGTTAAACCCTGGCAGGCAAAAAGAATTCTGTGGAATACGTTTAATTTTGGAGGAACCAACACCACCAGCGAAGACCAGTTTAAGCTGGAGGTTGGAGGCTATAATCCTTTAATAGGCAAAAGCTATGGAGAGCTGGGCGGCGAGGCCAAGAGCATGCACAAAAGCCAGGGCGAAGGCAGGCCGAGAAGAAGAGGACCGATATATGAATATTTCATGAACACCGGCGGTGAAGCTCCAAAGACGGACCTGATGAATGGAGTTGTAACAAACTGGACAAGGACAGATGGTGGAGACAGGATAGAATCAATGGTGAACGACCTAATTAAAAACTTCAACTTCGATAAGCCTGAATTGTCCGTGCCTTCATTAGTTAAGTTATACCAGTCAATCAAAGCCTTGCCCGAAAGCAATTGGCGAGACAAAAAACTGGATGACACACAAAAAATAATTGTAGCCTGTATTGCTTTGTTTGCTGAAGCAGGGACTACCCAGGAATATGCGGTTCAAGGAGATAGTTTGAAAGTAAGCCTGAATTTGAACAACAGGAGTGATGTGCCGGTAACTGTAAAAAAGCTTGCTATCATTGCATCAGAGTTGTTGATGGAGCAAAAGTTAGTAGGTGTAAAACAGGACGGAACATCGTCGTTCATGTACTTTGCAGGTAACACTAACAAGAGTTTATTTGATAGCGCAGTTACTATAAACCTTTCGAATAATAAAAATATTTCGGTCGATCACTCGTTTGTGTTGGATGATTACGCTCCGTTGTCGCAGCCTTACTGGCTTGAGAATGGAATAAAAAAAGGATATTTTGATGTTCAAAATCCCTTGCTAATAGGTGAAGCTGAAAGCAAACCGAACTACATTGCAAGGTTCACTTTACAAATAGAAGGACAGGAATTTACAGAGGAGCGGCCTGTGCAATATAAGTATGTTGACCCTGTGAAAGGTGAGTTGTATGAGCCATTGACCATCATTCCAAAAGTGACTGTTTTTATTTCTCCCACATTTGTTTTGAATAATGTTATTCCTAAAACAAATCCATCTTTACGAGTAAATTATGTCAGCAACATCGATGCAACTAAAGTTCCCGTAACACTTACACTGCAAAATGGAAGCGGTACAGATGTTCTAAAGAATGTGCCGATGGACTTTAAGAAGGGTGTTGGCGGGTCCATACTCGTAAGTGTGAAAGATGTGTACTATCCGGGGCAACGGAAATATATTGATCCTGTGCTGTCGTTGCAGCTTAATGGAAAGGAGGAATTGTTTAGTCAGAACCTTAAGACTATAAAGTATGATCACATCCCTTTCATAAATTATTTCTATAGAGATAACCTGAGAGTGATAGATGATGAAATAAAAGTAGTGGGTAAAAAAATAGGTTACATTATTGGTGCGGGAGACAGAGTACCTGATGCATTAACAGCAATGGGATACGATGTAACCTTTTTGAACGAAGATGATTTAAATACAGAAAATTTAAAAAAGTTTAATGCCGTTATAATTGGTATACGTGCTCATAACATTTATGAGTACCTCAGTAATAAAACCGAAGTATTAAATAAATATGTAGAAAACGGTGGTAACCTTTTGGTGCAATACATGAAGAGTAACCAGGTTGGATTAAAAAGAATAAAAGTTGGCCCTTATCCTTTTTCGGTTGGCAACATAAGGGTAACGGAAGAAGATGCTAAGGTGAATGTTTTGCTACCTGCACATCCTGCCTTTAACTATCCAAACAAAATTACTGCCGAAGACTTTGAAGGTTGGGTGCAGGAGAGAAGCACCTACCAGGTTGACAAAGCAGATGAGCATTATGAGAAGCTGATCTCTATGAAAGACACAAACGACAAAGCCGAAGGGGATGGTAGTTTGGTGGTAGCCAAATACGGCAGGGGCAACTTTGTGTATGTTAGCCTTGTATTGTTCAGGCAATTGCCGGCCGGCGTGCCGGGAGCTTATAAAATACTGGCTAACCTGATTGCACTTCCAAAAAATAAAGTCGCCGCAGGTAAATAGATTTTTTGAAAAGGACTTAAACAACCGCAAATGCAATCTAGAAGAAAAATAAGTTTTACCATTCTAATTATTATTGGGCTTATCATTGGTTTTTTAATTAAAAGAGTTGCTTTAGGCCTTATCATTGGTATTGTGCTCGGCTTGTTAGCCAGTGGAATGATTTCGTCAGGAAATGATAGAAAACGCGATACATAGCAACCGTTGTATACATAGCCACCCTGTTATTTTTACTAACGCCAACTATATGAAAGATGCTCCTGAAAATATTCCACTCTTTAAAAAATGGAACCATTGGTACGCTGCCGTTATAATCTTCCTTGGTGTTCTCATTGTCTTTTTTGCCTGGTTCACTAAATATTTTTCATGAGCAAAATTGATTGGATTGTTTTAGCCATAACATTGCTTGCCATTATTACCTATGGCTTGTATAAAAGCCGCACTACAAAAGATCTTGATGGATATTTTTTAAGCAACCGCTCAATGCCCTGGCCACTCATATTGCTAAGCATTATGGGTACACAGGCAAGTGCCATCACATTTTTATCAGCTCCCGGCCAGGCATTTACTGATGGTATGCGTTTCGTTCAATATTATTTTGGGCTTCCCCTGGCAATGGTAGTTTTGTGCATCACCTTTGTGCCGCGTTTTTCAAAGCTAAGGGTGTTTACAGCTTACGAGTTTCTGGAAGAACGCTTTGATCTGAAGACCAGAATGTTTACCTCGTTTTTGTTCTTATTACAGCGGGGCCTCTCTACCGGCATCAGCATTTATGCGCCATCTATTATTCTGTCGTCGCTCCTGGGCTGGAACATTTTTCTTACCAACATTGTAATGGGTGGTCTGTTGATTATTTACACCGTAACAGGTGGTGCCAGGGCTGTGGCTTACACCCAACAACTGCAATTTACCATCATTTTTGTAGGAATGTTTTTGGCTGGTTATATGATTGTTCACCAGCTTCCTGCCGGTATTGGGTTTATTGATGCGCTTAAGATAAGTGGCGCTTCGGGTAAGCTAAACGTTATTACCACAGGCATTAAAGATGGGGGCTTCGACTGGAACGACCGTTACAACATTTTTAGCGGAGTAATTGGCGGCTTCTTTTTAGCGCTAAGTTATTTTGGAACCGACCAAAGCCAGGTAGGCCGTTACCTTACTGCCAAAAACGACACCGAGAGTAAGACTGGTTTGTTAATGAACGGTCTTGTAAAAGTGCCGATGCAGTTTTTTATACTGCTGATAGGTGCATTGCTTTTTTCGTTTTATCAATTTAAACCGTCGCCTGTTTTTCACAACAGGGCGGTAGAGCAGAAGGCGCTAGCAACGCCGTATAGAGATACGTTGCAAGCCATCAGCTTCAGGTATGCAGCCGTTAACCAGCGTCAAAACAATCTTAGTATCGAATATGTAAAAGCGGCAACAAACCAAAAAGATGGCAGGGAAGAAACAATAAAAGATAGCATACGCCAGGGAAATACTGCCATGCAAAACTTGCGGGTTCAGTACAAAGATGTCATCAAAAAGGCAACGCCGTTGGCTGATAATAACGACACCAACTATATATTTCTCAGGTATGTGTTGGATTATTTACCCGTTGGTTTAATTGGCCTTCTCATCGCCATCATTTTTATGGCATCGTGGGGTTCCATTGCTGCAGCGTTAAACTCACTTGCCTCGTGTACCATGATCGATTTTCACCAGCGGTTCAGGAGAAAAGCTGCACACGAAACTGTTGAAAGCTCCAGCCAACGCGAGTACAAAACCTCCAGATGGTACACCTTTGCCTGGGGGTTTTTTTGTATGATTGTTGCTCAGTTTGCCACCAGAATGGGGAGCCTTATTGAAGCCGTAAACGTGTTGGGTTCTTTGTTTTATGGGGTTATTCTGGGTGTTTTTTTGGTTGCCTTCTACTTTAAAAAGATTGGCGGAAGTGCCGTGTTTTGGAGTGCCTTAATCACCGAGGTGGTCATAGTTACTTTATTCTTTTTAAACCAGAACGGTATTATTGGTTTAAGCTTTTTATGGTTAAATGTAGTGGGGGCGGGGTTGGTTGTTATACTGGCAGCTACACTTCAAGGTTTAAGTGTTAAAAAGGAAGCTTCATTTTAAAAAATATAGAAAGAAGTATTTATAATAGGATCATTCCTTTTGGCGTTAAAATTTTCCCTTGAAGCATTAAAGAACAGCATGTAATACCACAGCCATATGGGATGGGGAAAGCCCTAATACTCTGCGGAAAAAAGCAAAAAAACATATAGTTTGGAAGGAGCCGTAGGAAGCGGCGAGGTCAATAATCGGAATCTAATTTGGGAAAAGGCAAATGGAACCGCCTTTGATGTTATCGGTCAACGAACCACGCAGGCCAATATGCAGGGATATGCGGGTAATCCGCCTCCCTTAACTTATTCATTACTGGTAAGAAGCAGTACTGGAAAAATAGGCGCGGCAAAACTTCTGAAGGTAATGTCAGGAGATAAAATTTTCACCACTGTCCAATATTATTACCCAGGCTATTCAGGGCCTGTCGCCGGCAGTGGTTTAAATACGCTTGTAACCAGCCTTACGTTGCACTGGCAAATGGAGTTGTAGTACATTCCGGGATTAAGCCAAGTGCAACAGCTTTGAGTAATGCTGTTGCTGCCGATCCAAATGCTGTATCCTTCTTTGCTCCGCAAAGTTCTTCGTTTACGGATGGGCGACCCAAAGCCTTTTTAAATGTGTTATTTTTTGATGAGCAATTTAAGCTGGATAAAGA
>JAJAYD010000060.1 GCA_026786345.1 Chitinophagaceae bacterium | reverse complement strand
ATTCATTTTAACGTTACTCTTGAAAAGCAATATTTACAACTGGTTGGATAATTAGAACCAGGCTTAACAAAAAATATATGGAGCTTTATTAGAAGCATTCTCCAAATTTTATTCTCCTTTCCTATTAAAGTTTTTCTAACTTTATCCAAATTATTACCCATGCTGGTTAAAACTTTTGGCAGTGCAGTTTACGGAGTTGAGGCAATTACAATTACGGTGGAAGTTAGCGTAAACAACCAGGGTCAAAACTATTATATTGTTGGCCTGCCCGATAACGCCGTTAAAGAAAGCCTGCAAAGGGTGGAGAGTGCCATCAAGAGTAATCATTATTTTATGCCACGCACCAAACTGGTAGTAAACCTGGCACCGGCTGATATAAAAAAAACGGGTACAGCTTTTGATCTTCCCATTGCTATTGGTACGCTTGGTGCAACCGAACAAATTGAAAACCCGGAGCGGTTAAGTGAGTATGTAATTATGGGCGAGCTTAGCCTTGATGGAGAGATACGCCCCATAAAAGGTGCATTACCCATTGCTATACAGGCACGCAAGGAAGGCTTTAAAGGATTGATTGTTCCCAAACAAAATGCAAGAGAAGCAGCCATGGTTAACAACTTAAATGTTTATGCGGTTGAACATATTAGAGAAGTGATTGAATTTTTTAAAGATGAAAAATCTATTGAGCCAACCATTGTAAACACCCGTGAAGAATTTGCCAATGCACAAAGCGATTTTGAAATTGATTTTTGCGATGTAAAGGGGCAAGAGAATATTAAACGTGCCTTGGAAATTGCAGCCGCTGGTGGACACAATGCCATACTGATAGGCCCACCCGGAGCCGGTAAAACCATGCTGGCAAAGCGTTTGCCAACCATACTGCCGCCATTAAGTTTACAGGAAGCATTGGAAACAACCAAAATACATTCTGTTGCAGGCAAACTTCCAGAGAATGCTACATTGATTTGTAAAAGGCCATTCCGGAGTCCGCACCACACCATAAGCGATGTGGCTTTGGTTGGGGGTGGTAGCATTCCGCAACCCGGCGAAATTTCGCTGGCACATAATGGTGTTTTATTTTTAGATGAACTGCCTGAATTTAAACGGCAGGTGTTGGAAGTAATGCGCCAGCCGATGGAAGAAAGAAAAGTAACTATCTCCCGTGCAAGAGTTGCATTGGATTTCCCTGCATCGTTCATGTTGATTGCCAGTATGAATCCATGTCCCTGTGGTTATTTTAATCATCCTGAGAAAGAATGTACCTGCCCGCCCGGTGCTGTGCAAAAATATTTAAATAAAATTTCGGGGCCATTGTTAGACAGGATTGATCTGCATGTAGAAGTAACACCCGTTCCGTTCAATGAATTATCATCGGCACAGCAATATGAAAAAAGCATCCACATAAGAGAGCGTGTGGTTAAAGCAAGAGAGATACAGGCCGAGCGGTATAAAGACAATGAAGGTGTTTATGCCAATGCGCAAATGAGCAGCAAACAGCTGAAAGAAATTTGTGTGATAACAACAGCCGGCCAAAATTTATTAAAAGTAGCGATGGAAAAATTAAACCTCAGCGCCCGTGCTTATGACCGTATTTTAAAAGTAAGCCGCACCATTGCAGATCTTTCTGCAAGCGCAGATATTAAACCCGAGCATTTGGCAGAAGCGATACAGTACAGGAGTTTGGATAGAGAGGGATGGGGTGCTTGAGATAATTAACAGGGGAAAATTAAAGCAACAGATTAAAGTTAATCCCCCAGCCTCTGTTCGGCACACAACACAACGAAGCGAATAGCATGTGTTATAAAGTGGATGATCCATCTTATACACGACGCATTTTTTTTAGCAAAAGGATGTGGAATAAATGTACCCGAAAAAAGTAAGCAGTTAACCTGTAAATATTAGTTATGCACTAAGCTGTTTACTTTTTTGGTAAGTTCATCAATCATTTGTTTTAAAATTTCTACATCCTTTTGGTGCTTATTAATTTGCAAATTTTGCTGTTCAATAATTCGCTGTTGCTCCTGCACCGATGAAACTAATGGCATTATAAACTGGCTATAGGCAATGCTGTAATGGTCCCTGTCATTTGCCGGAGTATGCACTCCATCAAAACTATATCCCAATTCCTTTGCTGCTTTTTCTACATCCTGTGCAAGAAATCCGGTGTGTAATTGTTTGTCTCCATTGTATGAAACTTGTCTGGCTATACTATTATTAATTACACCTGTTTTACTGTATTCTTCTAATTTTTGTCCATCAAAATAATAAGTAACAGGTGTAAGTTTTTTAATAAAATCTAAACCCGGTACATTGTTTTGTATGTTGTATTTAAACCTTGCATCAGAGGGAAAACTATACGCTACCTGTCCTTCAATTACTGTTACATCTATATTCCCGAGCCGTACTTTATTGCTGGCATTTACATTGGCATCGAAACCGATCGCCGTTGCATTTGTTAATGCAGCCCCGCCAACATTTGCAAAACCACCAATGATGGTGTTATTAGCCCCTGTGGTATTAGCTATCCCGGCAAGGTGCCCCACAAATGTATTTTCTGCCCCAGCCGTATTGGAAAAGCCGCTGCCAGCACCAAAAAAAGAGTTTGTTGCACCTGTTGAATTACTTATTCCTGCATCCGCACCAAAAAATGCGTTAAAGGCGCCTGAAGTTGTGTTGCCTCCTGCGTCCCGCCCAAAGAAAGAGTTCTTGTCACCTGTATTCAAAAAACCTGCAGACTGGCCAAAAAAGCAATTATCATTTCCGGCCAGGTTGTTGTAACCCGCAGCCTGACCAAAATAAGAATTATGGCTTCCCGTTGTATTCAAGCCTCCGGATGAAAATCCAAAAAATGAGTTGTCTATACCTGTATTGTTGGCCCGTCCCGAATTGGCTCCAAAAAAGGAATTTGCATTTCCTGTATTGGTGGAAAATCCGGCATTGAATCCAAAAAAAGAATTGTTTGTCCCGGTGCTGTTAAGCGCCCCTGCCGCAAGACCAAACAAGGAATTATTTGCTCCTGTTGTATTTGAATAACCTGCGTTTCTTCCAACGGCAATATTTCCGATTCCTGTTGTATTGGAATAAAGTGCACTCGAACCAATAGCAACATTGTGAGAAGAATTGTTATTATATAAGGCTGAATCGCCAATCGCTATAGCCTGATTTCCTGTTGTGTTACTGAAAAGTGCTTTCATACCGATTGCCACATTATGGCTTCCGGTAGTGTTGGAAAAAAGTGCAAAAATTCCATTGGCAGTATTATTGTCACCGGCGGTGTTTACAAAAAGTGAATAGGCTCCATTTGCCGTGTTCCCAGTTCCCGTAGTATTGTTGAAAAGTGAAGACGCTCCATTCGCTGTATTGTCTGCTCCTGTTGTATTGCTTTTAAGGGTAGAAAATCCAAAGGCAGAATTGTTATTATTGATGGTATTATTTTGAAGCGCATTAAAGCCTGTAGCCGTATTATAGCTGCCCGAAGTATTTGCATAAAGTGATTTTGAACCAACTGCAGTATTTGAAATCCCGGCAACATTCTTATTTAATGCAGAATCACCTATGGCAACCAGGTTTGACGAAGTAGTGTTCGTATATAATGCTCTAACCCCAAAAGCCACATTGCTGTATCCAGTTGTATTGAACCGAAGTGTATTGTACCCACTGGTAGTATTATTGCTTCCTGTTGTATTTGAATTAAGTCCATTAACTCCATTAGCGGTATTATTTACGCCCGTGGAGTTGGCAAAGAGTGCATAAGCTCCGCTAGCGGTATTATTTACGCCGATGGAGTTGGTAAAGAGTGAAAAGGATCCATTAGCAGTATTATAGTTCGCTACTGAACCTGAATTTGTCTGAAGTGCGCCATAACCGGTAGCGGTGTTATAGCTTCCCGTGGTATTTGAATACAGGGCATAAGAACCATTTGCTGTGTTATTGTTACCCCCTGTATTTGTTTGAAGTGCACTAATGCCTGTCGCGGTATTATAGGTTCCTGCTGTATTT
>JAJAYD010000059.1 GCA_026786345.1 Chitinophagaceae bacterium | reverse complement strand
CGTATTACAGACAGCGAGTTGTTATTGCTGCAAGTGGGAGATTTTTTGCGTCCCGAATAGAACCGCAACCTTACTTTATTTTAAAGTTAACTTAGCTCAGATTGCAGCTATCTAAACTGTAATCTGGGTCCGATTGTAATCCTTTATCAACAATCAATTTGCGGTTTTATGCCCAACATTCCTTTTCAAACTATCGACTGGAACAACATAGAAAAAGTAATTAACCCCGGCCTTACCGGCAATTCGTTTTGGCAAACCAGGCAGTTTGCTGGATTAAGGCTTAGGTTGGTTGAATACACCGCAGGCTATTTTGCCGATCATTGGTGCCAGAAGGGACATATAGTTTATTGCCTGAAGGGAGCCTTTGAAAGCGAACTTGAAAACGGAGAAATTTTTACGCTTACTGAAGGGATGAGCTATGTAGTTTCAAATGATCTCAGTTCCCATCGTTCCATTTCGAAAGAGGGATGTGTACTATTAATTATTGATGGAGACTTTTTAAAGAGCAGTGAGTAGAATGCGTGAAAGGTGAGCTTCGGCTTCGATCAGTTACCTTTTTAAAACCCGGCATAATACCAACCATGGGAAAATAAAATACCACACGATAGCAGTGCTGCCAAGAGTACAATTGTTTTCATACAATAAAGACTATTGCATTTTATATATCTCTTAGTGGCATGTTATATACACTCACCCCTAAATCATCTCCTTCAACTTCTCAACCACCGTATCAACTTCTTGCTTTGTGTTGTATTTGCTAAATGAAAAACGTACAGTAACCTGGTTGGGGTTGTTATTGATGGCCCTTATTACATGACTACCGGCATCGGCGCCACTGGTGCAGGCACTTCCGCCACTGGCGCAAATATTATTAATATCCATGTTAAATAATATCATTTCGCTTTTTTCAGTCTTAGGCAGACTTGCACTTAATACCGCATACAAACTATTGCCTTCCACATCGCCGTTAAATGTTGTTCCCGGTATTTGATTTTCCAATTGGTCACGCATATACAACTTCAATTCTTTTATCTGGCTTCGATCGTGTTCGTGGTTATCTGTGGCCATTTGCAGTGCCTTGGCAAAACCAACTATGCCATAGAGGTTTTCGGTACCGGCACGCATATTTCTCTCCTGGCTGCCACCCAACATAAACGGGGTGATCTTTATATTATCGTTGATGTACAAAATACCCACGCCCTTAGGGCCATGAAACTTATGACCAGAACCTGTGATAAAATGCACGGGAGTATTACGCAGGTCGAAAGGAAAATGTCCCACCGTTTGTACAGTATCACTATGAAAAATAGCTCCATACTTTTTGCAAAGATTGCCCACCACATGCAGGTCGATCATATTACCTATCTCGTTGTTGGCGTGCATTATAGTAACAAGGCACTTGGCATTGCTTTCCATAAGTAAAGTTTGCAAATGCTCCATATCAATATGGCCATTGGGCAATATGTTTACAAAGCTTAAAGGAACATTTTGGGAATGATGCAAATGCTCCACCGTATGTAAGGTAGCATGGTGCTCAATGGGCGAAGAAATGATGTGCTTACAACCCAGGTCTCTTACAGCTGCTGTGATGGCTGTGTTACTGCTCTCGGTTCCCCCACTGGTAAAAAATATTTCTGCGGGATGCGCATTTAAAATTTTCGCGACACTCTTTCTTGCATTCTCAATTGCCAACCGGCTTTCTCTTCCATAACTATAAATGCTCGATGGGTTACCATAGCATGACGTTAGGTATGGCATCATAGCTTCCAGCACTTCAGTATCTAAACACGTAGTAGCAGCATTATCAAAATAAATTCTGTCAGCCATATATAATTCGTTTCAGCGTATAAAATAAACAGCTTTTAAACAACATTATTAAGGAAAAACACAGCCAATTATACAGTCTACATATTCTTTGAAGTAAACCAATCCACCAAATCATGTTTAAAAAACTGGGAGCAAATGTAAAGTAATCGTATCAGTTAATCCTTTTGGAGCAATGAGACGGTGCATTTCAAATTCCTCCTGCGTTTGTGACGCAACAAAGCAGTATACACAAATTCTTAAAAACCAACTGTCTGAAGATGGTGTATATATAATTGTCGCATCGTCGTTGCTAGCATTGCGTAGCTGGCAAAGCAATCTCCAACCAATTGTAAACCTGATTGTGCAGGGGATTGCTTCGTACCTCGCAAAGACGCGAGTATGAAATGCTCCTGAACAAATAAATTATACACAACAATTTGAAATGCAAACTAAAGGGATGGCTTTTTTGTGAGAGTATAATTGGCTTTACAACGATGCGGAAACTTTTTTCATGTGTGGCATATCCCAGACCAAAGTACTGGCGCCTAAAATGGCTGCATCAGCTTCATTCAGCTCGCTGAAAATAATTTTTACCTTGTTTTTGTACATAGGTAAAACGTTCAGTTCCAGGTGTTCTCTTGCAGGTTGCAGAAACAAATCTCCGGCCTTGATCACCCCTCCAAATAATATGATGGCTTCGGGAGAGGTAGCCATTACAAAATTGGCCATAGCCTCACCCAAAATTTGACCCGTAAAGCGAAAAACCTCTATAGCCATTCCATCGCCCAGGATGGCACATTCATAGATACTTTTTGAATCAATTTCATTCAATTCAAGATTACGCATACTGCTTGGCTCGTTGCTGTTTTGAAGCATTTCTATAGCCGTAAGTTTTACACCAGTGGCAGAAACGTACGATTCAAGCGACCCACGCAAATCGGTCTTCCAATGTTTGCGGCCATTTCTTATTATGATGGTATGCCCCAACTCACCCGCATAACCATCCAGGCCATACACCAATTGGCCATTGCAAACTATACCGCTGCCCATGCCTGTACCAAGTGTAAGCATCACAAAGTCCTTTAAGCCTCTTGCCGCACCATAAATCATTTCGCCCATTGCTGCAGCATTGGCATCGTTGGTTATCAGGCAAGGCAAATCAAATTTTTCAGAAATTAATTTTGAAAGGTGAACCACGCCTTTCCACCTAAGGTTGGGAGCATACTCAATAATGCCTTTATAAAAATTTGCATTCGGAGCACCTACGCCTATTCCCACTACATTTCCCTGGTTGTGGTAGGTATTAATAATTGGTGAAAGATTCTCGTACAACTCATCTATGTAAGGCTCTACGGTGTCGTATCCATCTGTGCGTATACGACCTTTCATTAAAATTTCTCCACGATGGTTTACAATTCCATATTCAGAATTTGTACCACCTATATCTATGCCGATTGCAAAATTTGGAGAAACCGTCATTATGTTGAATTACTTATTTTGAGCAAATGTATTACAGTAAGCTTTTTCTAAGGTTGCTAAACTTTAAACGGCCTTACCTGCTTAATAAAACATATACAAGAATGGTAATGATCACCAGGATAAGGCTTACAACTTTGGTATATTTCCAGGGGGTGATATTTACTTCGCCGGTATAAGTAGGTGAATACATATTCCCGTTCTTATAAAATTTCGAAACGCCTAACATCACCAAAATATTCAACACAAATTCTATCCCCCATACATGTACAAAATGAATATCAACCTTTAAAATAAACGTAGTCAACATGTAAAATATCAAGCCGGTAAAGATGGCCACCTTAGCCGCTGTTGCAGAAATGCTTTTTATAAAAAATCCCCCCAACAAAATAGAAGCAATGGGTATAAAAAAGATACCGTTTAATTGTTGCAATAACTGGTACAATCCTTCGGGGGCTTTGCCAACCAATGGTGCAGCTATTATAGAAAATATGGCCATTAGTATAGTAGTCCATTTACCAATTTTTACCAGTTGCCTATCCCCTGCCTGTTTGTTAATATGGCGTTTATAAACCCCTAAACTAAATAAGGTGGCTGCACTATTTAATACTGCATTCAGTGTACTTAAAACGGTACCCATTACCATAGCTGCAAAAAAGCCCACCAGACTTACGGGCAATACTTTTTTTACAAGATTTGGATAAATGGTATCCTGCGCATCGTAAAAGGAATCTTGGAAATAATAAAAGCCGATTACACCGGGCAAAACAATAATAACGGGCATTAATATTTTAAAAACACCCATTAGTAAAAAGCCTTTTTGCGCTTCCTTAAGGTTGGATGCTCCCAGGGCCCTTTGTACAATAACCTGGTTCATACACCAGAAATAAACCTGGTTTACCATCAACCCCGTAAACAATGTACCAAATGGCAAAATGGAATCTTTACTACCGATTGAATTGAATTTCTCCGGTGCATGATGATATACTTTGGCAAGACCGGTGGACACATTACCATCACCAATATTCCACAAGGCAATTAACGGCACCATTAAGCCACCCACAAACAGGCCAATTCCGTAAATGGCATCGGAGTAGGCTATGGCTTTTAAGCCTCCGAATATGGCATACACCGAGCCTAATATGCCTATTGCCAATATAAGATAAAATATAGAGGTGTCTTTTGATACATGCAACCGGTCAGAAACATCGAACAACGTTTCCATGTTTATAGCACCTGTGTACAAAACCACCGGCAACAACGTAACTACAAACGAAACAATAAGCAAGAGATTTACTATGGTGTGGGTTGATTTATCAAACCGCAGTTCAAGGTATTGCGGTATGGTAGTAAGCCCCATTTTTAAATACCGGGGGATAAAATAAATTGCTCCGATTACCAATGCCAGTGCGGAGGTTACCTCCCACGCCATAACAATAAAACCGTTTTTGTACGAGGAGCCATTCATACCCACCAGATGTTCGGTAGAAATATTGGTGAGCAACATGGATATTGCCACCAACGGGGCATTCAAAGATCTGCCTCCCAAAAAATATCCCGAAGCTGTTGTAAATGCTGTTTTGCGAAGCTTGTACCAACTATATAATCCTACCAATAATGTAAAGGCCACAAAACTGAAAAGAGAAATACTCATGCAAGCAATAGTTTAGGTGTAACAATCAATTTGAATCAAATATAAGTTGTTAGCTTGTTGAAAGTTTGAAGGAATTAACTGCGTTTGATTTAAACCCCACTACCCGGGACACTAAACTTGTAAGCAAGAAAAATTAATTGTTTTTATAACCGGACTACAAAAAATAACTAAAGCGAAACAGGAAGATAAATGGTAAATGTTGCTCCCTTACCCGGCGCACTTTCAGCCTTTATAAAACCGTTATGATTTTCTACCACACGTTTGGCAATTGCAAGACCAACACCCGAACCTTTATATTGATGATTGCCATGTAAACGCTCAAATACTTTAAAGATTTTTTCTGCGTATTCCTGCTCAAAGCCAATGCCTTTGTCGCTGACTGCAATGGAGTGGTAGAAAGAATTTGCCAGATTTTCCGACAGTTCCATTCCTGTTTCGTATCCTTTAAACATAGTGTAGGTAATAGTAATCTCAGGCCGGGCTTCCTGAAGGGTATATTTAATTCCGTTTACAAGCAAATTTTGAAACAACTGTTGTATTTGCCTTTTATAACCTTTAATTAATGGCATGGGTGAAATCTTAATAGTGGCTTGCCGTTCCTCTATCATCAGGTCTAAATCTTCCAAAATCCGTTTCAACTCTGCGTTCAAATCAATCTCTTCGTTATCAGAAGTTTCATGCGAAAGATGAGAATATTCCAACAAGTCGTCTACCAATAAAAACATGCGTTTGGTTGCCTGTTCCAGCTTATCAAAAGTTTTAAAGGGGTCGTTCTCCTGCACGTTTTTCAATCGGAGTTTTAGGTGGCTAAGCAACATATTTATCTTACGGATAGGCTCCTTTAAATCGTGGGATGCTGCGGAAGTAAATTCTTCTAAACTCCGGTTAGAACGCTGTAGTTCCTCAATCGATTTTTGCAATTTAAACTCCAGCTTCTTAAAGGGAGTTTGGTCGGTAAAGGTAACCAGCAACTCGTTGCCCATTTTGTCGGTACGAACATTAAAATAAAGATCGTCTTCTTCTTTAAAATGAAACTCAAATGCGTTTGGAGTATTTTTTTGATAGGTATGTTTAAAATAATCGAAAAGATTCTGCGCCTTGTAAAATGGAAACCGATCGCTTACCACCTGGTTCTCAAGAAATGAATTACTTAATTTAAAAAAATCTTCAACAGCCTTATTAACCAGGGCAAATTTAAAGTCAAAAATCTCGCCGCTTTCATCTGTCAGGGGTTTAAAT
>JAJAYD010000058.1 GCA_026786345.1 Chitinophagaceae bacterium | reverse complement strand
GGTTTGCCTTCAATATTGGCAACCAGTAAAACAACATAGTTATTCAGCATTGGCTTTAGATCGGCACATAGCTTACGCAGACTTTCTGCATTGCTTACCTCCACTATCTCTCCAATAAAATTGACTGATCCCAGACTTTGCACTTTGCCGTGTAAGCCTTGTTTGGTCACTTGTAATTGTTTGGCCTCCAGTCTTTCCATCTTCTTTTTTAAAACACTGTTTTCCGTTTGAAGCGAGTCGATAGCCTTTATTGTTTCCTTGGGGTTTTTGAGGGCTTCTTTTATCTGATGCAATTGACTGAAAGTTTCCTGCACCAGGTTAAAAGCTATAGAACCCGCTACTGCTTCTATGCGGCGTACACCTGCGGCTACGGCTGTTTCATGCTTAATTTTAAAAAGTCCTAGTTGCCCTGTTGTGCCGGCATGTGTACCGCCACAAAGCTCAATAGAATACTCTGGGTCGATGATGACTACTCTAACCTGGTTACCATATTTCTCGCCAAATAAGGCCATTGCACCCAGGCCAATTGCCTCATCTTTCTCCATCACTTTTATAACAACCGGAATGTTGGCCCTGATCTTTTCGTTAACGATCCTTTCAATCTCCTGAGTTTCTTCTAAGGTTACTTTGCTGAAATGCGAAAAGTCGAACCGAAGATGCTCCGCGTTGACCAGGCTGCCTTTTTGTGCCACATGCTTACCTAAAACCTGCCGCAATGCAGCATGCAATAAATGTGTAGCGGTATGATGCGATTCAATATTTTTTCTTCCTTCTATATCAACTTTTGCTACCACCTGCCCACTGATTGCTACAGGCAGCGTTTCAGTAAAATGGATGATCAGGTTGTTCTCCCTTTTTGTGTCGTAAACGGTAATGACTTCGTTATTAAAAACCACCACGCCCTTGTCGCCCACCTGCCCACCACTCTCCGCATAAAATGGTGTTGCTTCCAACACGAGCTGATATCCGTCTTTACCCTTGCCGGTTACTTTGCGGTACTTTACCACTTTGCTTTTTATCTCCAGGCTGTCATAACCCACAAACTCATTCATCGCATAATCGTCCAGTAAAATCCAGTCCTCGGTATCCAGGGTGGTGGCAGCGCGGCTACGGTTTTTTTGCTGAAGCATTTCACTTTCAAAAGCTGCTTCATCAACTTTCCATCCAATTTCACTTGCCATTAATTGAGTTAAATCAATAGGAAATCCATAAGTATCTATAAGCTCGAATGCAATTTTACCAGGGATAACACCATCTTTTACTTCAGGAACTTTGCTTTCATCAAATTCAAATCTTGTTCCTTCTTTATTTAAAGTATAAGGATTGTCCCCGAATTTAGTACTGTAAACCTGAGTTGCATTTGGATAACTTTCTCTGAATTTGATGTAATCATTAAATCTAGAAATTCCCTTTTCCAATGTTCTTAAAAAAGCATCTTCTTCTTCTTTCACCACCTTTTCAACAAAGTCTAACTGGTTAATCAGCTCCGGAAAAACATCTTTAAACTGTTCCGCCAGAATGGGCAATAACTTATGCAACAGTGGCTGTTGGTAGTTTAGGTAGGAATAATAATACCGTACTGCCCTGCGTAAAATGCGGCGGATAACATACCCTGCACCCGTATTCGACGGCAATTGTCCATCAGCAATGGTAAAGGCTATCGCACGAATATGGTCGGCAATAACCCTGAAACTAATGGCTTGTTTTGTATCGCTATTGTCGTAGTGTTTGCCGGTTATTTTTTCAACAGCGGCTATGGTTCCGGTAAAAATATCCGTATCGTAATTGCTTGTTTTTTGTTGAATAACTCTTACCAATCTTTCGAAGCCCATGCCGGTGTCGACATGTTTGAAAGGCAAGGGTTCCAGGCTGCCATTTTTTAACCGGTTAAACTGGATGAATACATTGTTCCATATTTCAATAACCTGCGGGTGATCTTTATTTACCAGGTCCCTGCCTGGCACAAGGGCACGTTCTTCATCCGGCCTCATATCCACATGTATTTCACTGCACGGACCACAGGGTCCGGTATCGCCCATTTCCCAAAAATTATCTTTTTTATTTCCATAAACAATATGGTCTTCTGCCACTAGTTTTTGCCACTCCCTCAGTGCAATCGTTGATGCAGGCAACCCTTCTTTTTCATCTCCTTCAAATACGCTTACGTATAATTTATCTTTTGGTATTTTGTAAACTTCTGTTAGTAATTCCCAGCTCCAGGCAATAGCTTCAGCCTTAAAATAATCGCCAAAGCTCCAGTTGCCCAGCATTTCAAACATGGTGTGGTGATAGGTATCAACACCCACTTCTTCAAGGTCGTTGTGTTTGCCACTAACCCGAAGGCATTTTTGTGTGTCAGCTACCCTGGTGTGCTCAGGATTTTTGTTTCCTAAAAAATAATCTTTGAATTGATTCATGCCCGCATTGGTAAACAAAAGGGTAGGATCGTTTTTAACTACAATAGGTGCAGAAGGAACTATGGTATGTTGTTTAGAGACAAAAAAATCCAGGAAATGCTTTCTGATCTCGGCACTTGTCATCATATCTACTCGATTATTTAGCTGTATGTTTAGGTATCAAAAAAATTATATTTGCATGGTTTGATAACCGGGCGGCAAAGGTACTAAACGGCATCATTAATTACCGGAGCACATTCATTTAAAATACCTTTTGATAAAGTAAACCGAAGGATGATTGGAGATGTAAAGGTGGATGTGAAGGTTAGCGTTATAAGAAGATGGTTTAGTAAAGTAATGGTGAAACTTGAGATTTTTGCATATAGCTTTTCGTTTTAAGCTTACTTGCTTACTCAAATAAAATGGTTAGAATCAAAACTGCATTTTAGAGTGCTGGTGATTAACCGCCGGTTTTATCTGCTTAAGAAGCTGGCTAAATTTAATTTGAAACTTTGATTTTGAAACTGAAGATGCCATATTTACTACAGACAAAGTGCTCCGTCAAAGCGGAGTCTGAAACTTTGGAAAACTTTTGTGGGTATTATAATGCATCATTTTTAGACAGCTACTTAGAAGCTGTCTAAATTTTTGTACCATCCCTTTGAAGGTAAACGATGCCATATATTCAATAGAGGAAAGGATTGCGACCCTTCGACAGGCTCAGGGTAAACCGCCACGCTGCCATGAAAACTTGCCTGTGAACCGAGCGTGGCAACGAAGAAGCTATAAAAAACCGGAGCTGGTATCCAAATAAATCGCTTAAACAGCCCTTAAGAGAAACATCATTTAAATACAACAACAGGTGTTTTGAAGAAAATAAAATACTACTATAATACCCATAGTCTCCGGTACGAGAAACTGGAAGTACCCTTGAGAGTCAAACTTTTAAGGGTATTTGCTTTCCTGGCCACTGCCCTGGTAACGGCAGCCCTGATTGTTTGGGTAGGCTTTAGATATATCGGCTCGCCCAACGAGCGCATTTTACGGGGGCAACTTGATGACTACAGTGAAGGCTATAAACTGATGCAACACCAGGTTGAGCAATTAAAACAGCAGATGGGCGAATTGGAAACAAGGGATAATAAAGTGTACCGTGCCATTTTTGAAGCCAATCCCATACCAGACAGCGCAAGGGCAAAAGAACAGGCCAAGAAAGCAGAGGTATCGTTGGTACAGCGGTTGAGCGACGATGCGCTGGTTGGTGGTATGATTGCCCAGCTAAACAATCTTTCGGCAAGAGTAGCCTATCAAACAAAAAGCTATGTAGAGATTGATGAAATGATTAAGAACAAGGAAAAACTGCTGAGTGCCATCCCGGCAATTCAACCCGTTAGTAACGCTGATCTCCGGCGCATTGCATCGGGTTTTGGCAGCAGGGTAGACCCGGTTTATAAAATTCAAAAATTTCATGCAGGGCTCGATTTTACGGCACCGCAGGGCACGCCCATATATGCTACCGCAGAAGGAAGAATTAAAGAAGCAAATTTTAATGAAGGAGGTTTTGGCAACCATGTGGTTATCGATCATGGATACGGCTACGAGACTTTATATGGACATATGGTACGCATAAAAGCCAGGGCGGGTAAGCAAGTTAAAAGGGGAGAAGTAATAGGATGGGTGGGCAATACCGGAAAGAGTACGGGTCCGCATTGCCATTACGAGGTACATAAAAACGGCACACCTGTTGACCCCGTATACTTTTTTTACAACGATCTGACACCAGAACAATTTGACCGTATGCTTAAACTGGCTGCGGCTAGTAACCAAAGCTTCGATTAGTTTTAAATATGTACATCTTATCCACTAAACAGTTGGTTAGGGGAATAACGAAGTTTCATTTATTATTTTTACAATATGAATCAATTAGATCTTTTTGGACTGCCGGTTACTCCTGAAAAGGAGTTAAAAAAGCCTGCAGCAAAAGATAAAAAGGAGGATCTTATGCAAGGAAAGGAGCAGAAACCTATGAAGGAACATGTGCTTGAGGAGATAAATAAAGAAGCCCTTTCAGCTATTGAAAAAGCAGTCTTTAATAATTTCAGGCAAGATAACCTTCCTGAGAATACCAGGGTGGCGCCGGCGCCGGTTGAAAGGAATGGCGATATAATTTTTGAGGACAATAATATAACAGTAAAAATAAAAGCAAAGCCAGTTTCCAAAAAGCAAGCAGGCGAAGCGAACGATGCGTATGTTGAAGGTTCGCTTGACCGAAATGGTAAACCACAACCCCGCAGGTCCATTGTAACAAGGCAACCAAAATCGGAGTACAGCATCGCATTAAACGAAAAATTATCGCAGGTTAAGAATAATATTAAGGAAGGACTGTTGAAGGATGCTGCTGAAAAAAAGAAGCAAAAAAAAGAGGGGCAACCACAACAAAAACGTGGACGAAAAACGTTTAAAGAAATAGATATTGAAGCAGATCTTATAAATGTACCGGAGGATGAAGTGCTGTTTAAAAAGCAATACTATCCCATAAGTGAAGTGGCAGGTTGGTTTAATGTTAATACTTCGTTGCTTAGGTTTTGGGAGAACGAATTCGATATTTTAAAACCAAGAAAGAACCGGAAAGGCGACCGGCATTTCAGACCGGAAGATGTGAAGAATTTGCAGCTAATCCATTTGTTGTTGCGACAAAAAAAGTTTTCAATAGAAGGCGCCAGGGAATACATTAAGACCAATAAAGGCAAAGTAGATGTACAAATGCAATTGACACAAACCTTGCAAAAGTTTCGTGGATTTTTGCTGGAATTGAAAGCTAATTTGTAAGCAGGTAACTTTTGCCAGAGCGATTTGTGGGTTTTAAATAAGATGAAGCAACCCTTTTTAAAGATGACCTATCCTAATACTACAATCATATATGGATACATTTTTTACTCACGTTTTTACTTTTGTTTTTGCAACCGCCCTGCTTGGTTGTGGCAACAGGCAATCGATAGTTGAAAAGAAGGACACATTGGCTATCCCCATTGTTGAAACTACAGCTACCTTGTCAAACGAATACGACCCCACCCAGGACTCAACCATTACACCCCTAAAAGACAAGCCGGCAAAACCCCTTGAACTTCCGATACAACAAGTAGGAGAGCTGGTGTTGAAAGATAGCATTCAGTACCTATCGAATGAGGTTACTGCCTTTATGCTATTGGACAGCCTGCTATCAAAAAACAAAGGTTCGAGAGATTTTTACTTCAGGGTTTTTAATAAAATAATGGAACGTAGTGGTGGCTCTTTGGATGATGCCGTGGGTGATTATGCGTTGACCTATGTTGAAAATTATCCAAAAGATTTTTTAGACAACAGCCGAAATTTTACCGAGGATAAGCTGGCGAGCTGGGCGGGCAATATTGGTATTGAGCTTTTCTTATCTTCTCAAAATCAAAAGGAAGCGTTTGAAAAATCAACCCGTATGTTCAAGTCCAATTGCAAAAATTGCGACCTGCAGCAGTTAGCCCGTTTGGATAGTTTTAACAACATGATCTGGACTACGATTGAGCAAAACATTATGCAGAGAAAGCCGGAATAATAGCAGGTTTATCTTTGAACTGTTACGAATGATTGACCTCCTTAACGGATTTCATGTTGATATCAAGTTCCTGCATCAGGGCAATTATTTCGAGGTTTACTTTTTGGCGTAGGCTTACAAACTCGTCATTGGTTTGAAAAGCATTGGTCATGAAATCAACCGTTATTACATGGCTGTCCCTTCCGGTATCGCTTACAAAAACGATTGTTTCTTCAACGCCGTCTTTCTTTAAAATTAAATTGATGCCCGCTACCAATTGCTCCAGTTGAGTTGCGGTAGTGGCCGGATTCACTTCCAGTCTTCCTTCCACCTTTCGTTGGGTACGCATACTAATATTATCAAGTATGCTATCAACCATTTTTTTGTTAGGTATGGTAATATAAGTTTTGTGATCTGTCCGCACCCTGGTACTTCTCAATCCAATCTTTTCAACGGTGCCTAAAAACCCTTCCACTTTTACGGTATCTCCGGTGGTAAAAGGTTTGTCAAAAAATATAATGAAGGAGGCAATCAGGTTTTCAAGACTTTCTCTGGTAGCCAAGGCAATGGCTGCACCCACAATACTCAGGCCCGTAAACAGGTTACCAATATTTTGATTGAACGAGAATTTGAGCAATAACAGTACGCCGATAATTACCAGCAACACCTTAAAAAAATCTTTGAAGAAGACGATCAATTGGTTTTGGCTATGATCTATAGTTGCCGCCGCTTTCTCCTTAAATACATACGCTGCAAAATCAATGATACGGAGTAACAGCCATATAAAAACCGTTATTAAAACACCTTTGTAAAGAGAATCTGTAATTACCTGTATGGGTATTTTAAATAGTTTAAAATTGAATAGGGCAGGATAATGTAGCCGGTCAACTGCCAGAAAGGTTATGAATAAAACGAGGAATAGATCGAGGGGCTGAACAATTAGATTAATGAAGCCTTGTTTATTGATCGTGGTGTCCGACTTCATAACCAACTTAAAAATAACCGAAGCCAAATACCTTGAAATGAACCTTTTTATAATGAGCGCCACCAACAGGCTGGCAAGTACCAGCAGGTAACTTTGAAGTGTATTGTCAAGAAATTTTCTTTGCAGAAAATCGTACATAAGAAAAATAATTTGGTGTAAAGGATAGGGATTTAGGGCGTGTGATAAATTTCTATATCGCCATTCGTGGTAAGCGCATACAAGCGATTACCCGTAAACCTTATGTTAGCAAACTTATTTTTCGATTGCATGATATTGAAATAGTCCATTTGTAAAGTAAGGGGTTTGTATAAAATGAGATTATTGGTATTGCGGGCAGTGATGGTGTTCTTGTCTATTATTTGCAAATCGGTATAATTTTTAAAGGAATACTTGTTTTTGAATGCTCCATAATAGTCAAAAACAAAAACCCCTTTGCTACTATCGTATAAGTATAACTGACCATCGCGGTCAAAGAGTAATTGTGGCTGTGGTGTCTCATCAAAAATCATCCTGAAATCGGTAGACTCCATTATTACTTTTCCATAATCATCTACCCTTTTTATTTTACTGTTCTGCTCGTCAAACAACCATAGCGCCCCATCGTAACTGCTGGCAATTGCCTGAACCTGAAAGATCTCCTGCTTTCTTAAATCAATGGTATTACGAACATTTAAGAGCCTGTCCAATACAACTACCGTAGCAAAATCTTTGTAGTAAACCAACAGCTTTAAAGGGTTTGAAGCATCGATGAACGAAATATTGCCATAGCGTTTTACATCATTGTAAACAGCAATGGAATCTCCTTTGTCATTCAGTTTTTTTATTTGGTTTGAAGAAGTAACGAGGTAGAGGTTGCCCAGGTTATCAGTGGTAAATGCCTGGTACTTTCCCTTAATTGTTTGGTCGGGTATAAGAGATAAATTGCTGTCTTTTTGAGAGAAAGCTATACTGCTGCAAGCAAAAAATAATATGATGAACAAGGAAATTCGCATAAAAGTGATACATGTATTAGCAATGAAATTATAGGGCCGGTTAATTAGTTTTATCAGAAGTGTTACTATTGCCATGTTTGAAGTTGAACCGAAGTGCCATCAAACTCAGCATAGGTAAAATTGGTGATCCAGTCGCCAAGGTTTATGTAGCGGCTTTTGTCGTTTAATTTATAATCTATGGGCACATGCCTGTGTCCGAAAATAAAATAATCAATATGCTCTTTAGCCAACATTTCTCTTGAAAAAATAACCAGCCATTCTTTGTCTTCTCCTAAAAATTGGTACTCTTCTGCCCCCGTACTTTGCCTGCTTTTACGGCTAAAATAATTTGCGGTTCCTATAGCCATTGCGGGGGGCACCAAACCAAACAACCATTGACAAATTCTATTCCTAAAAATGGATTTCAAAAATTTATATCCATGATCGCCGGGCCCAAGTCCATCGCCATGTCCGATAAAAAATTTCTTGTTGTTCCATTCAAATTTTTTTGGCTCAAAGTAGACGGGTATGTTCAGTTCATTTTCAAAATAGCCACGCATCCACATATCGTGGTTGCCCACAAAAAAATGGATGGGAATACCCAGGTCAGTAAGCTCTGCCAGTTTACCAAAAATTCTAACATATCCTTTTGGAACCACCTGCCTGTATTCGTACCAAAAATCAAACATATCGCCCACTATAAAAATGGCCGCTGCCTGTTGTTTGATGCTTTCTAAAAATGAAACGATTTTTTTTTCGCGAAGCAGGCTTTCCTGCGGGTTAGGCGCACCCAGGTGAAAATCGGAAAGGAAGTAAATTTTTTTATCAGGTGAAACCTCCATTCCAATTATAATTTGCTTTTGTGTTGTATAAATTCAATTACATCGCCGGAAGATATCAATGGCTGGTCGTAAATGGGGGCATTGTACCAGTACATCCAGGCCGTAGTAGTTTCGCCGTTTACAAAAACGGTTGCTTGTTGGCGTATGTACAAAGACTGTTCATTATTTTCAGGGTGTACGCCTTCGTAGTCATCCAACTGTTCAAAGGCCCAATCAAATTCTTTTTCATACTTTAACTCGTACAATTCTCCTAATATAAAAAAGTTTTCCTGGGTAGGTATTGCCGCCGGGTAGCTACCCATGTCGTATAACTTCCCTTTTACTTTTGCCGCGCCAATAAGCATAAAATACCTGCTAATATATTCATACGCCGGGTGTTTAAATCCGCTGCGCAGGGAGCCGTATACAAATAATTTTATGACATTATTTTTCATGGAAAATAAAGATATGAAAGCGGTAACATCTAAGCTAATATGTGCAGATCGATTTAAGTGCTTTCGCCTTCTACCAAAAACACATACACTTCTTTTGGGCCATGAACACCTACTACGAGTGTTTTTTCAATGTCGGCAGTACGGCTCGGGCCAGAAGCCATAGTAATTAAAGAGGGCAGTTTATTTGAATATTTTTTTAGAAGGATCTGTAAGCCTTCTTTTATATCGTACACCAGTTGATTGGTATAAGCAACGCAAATATGTATAGGAGCATAAACACTTACGGTCCTTCCGCTTAGTTGAGCGCTGCTCATAATAATGCTTCCGGTTCTTGCTATTAATAATTCGCAGGAGGTTAAACCGGCATCGCAATCAGCGAGGCTGGTGGCATTAATGCCTTTGTAACCCATTGCTGTTAATAAATCAGACAGTTGTGGCTCCCTACAGTAAACGGAGCTGATTTTTTCTGTAATGAAGAGGCTGAGTAATTGCCCGTTTAATTCGTTGCTATCCGCGCAGTAAGAAAACTTGCCTAACAAACCAGTAAAGTTTTCCGCAAACTCTATTTCCAGTTCTTTTGTTTCAGGTTGAAATACACTGGTAGCTCCTTCGCTTTGTAAAAAAGGAACAGGCACCGGGTTAGCCAGTGCCTGTCTTACTTTTTTTAGAATGGTTTCTTTTGCTGATGATGAACCCTTCATATTATTATTTATACTTCATTAGCAGTATCAACAACAGTTTTTTCTGGTGGTGCACCAAGCACAGTTTGATCATGGATTACGTCCAACAGATTTTTATCGCTGTAAGGGCGTTTGCCAATCAATGCTTCTACATCACTTTGAAACAGCACCTCTTTCTCCAGCAACTCCTTGGCCAGAACCTCACATTCATGTCTTTTTTCAGTTAATAAAGCTTTGGTTCTTACATAAGCAATATCTATCATTTTCCTTACCTCTTCATCAATCATCTTCCCTGTTTCTTCGCTATATGGTTTGGTAAAAGTATTTTCGGCAGTTGGATCGTAATAACTCACATTGCCTACTTTATCGTTCATGCCATAAACGGTAACCATTGAATAAGCAATCTTGGTAATTTGTTGAAGGTCGTTACTTGCACCTGTGCTTATTTTACCAAAAAAGATGTCTTCAGCGGCACGGCCACCCAGTGTCATAGCAATCTGGTCGTTTAATTGATCGGTATTGTACAAATACTGCTCTCTTGGTGTATACTGGGCATACCCTAAAGCTGCTGTACCTCTCGGTACAATGGTAACTTTCAATAATGGGTAAGCATGCTCCAAAAACCATCCACAAATAGCATGACCTGCTTCGTGGTAAGCAATAATCTCTTTTTCCTCCGGAAGAATAATTTTATTCCTCTTTTCCAATCCGCCAATAACACGGTCTATGGCATCCTGAAAATCGCTCATGTCCACTGAGTCTTTGCCTTTACGGGCAGCTATCAATGCAGCTTCGTTACAAACATTGGCAATATCGGCCCCTGCAAAACCAGGTGTTTGTTCGGCCAGTTTATGAACGTCTAATGTTTCTGATATTTTTATTGGCTTCAGGTGAACTTTAAAAATGGCCTCACGTCCTTTTTTATCAGGACGGTCTATGGTTATCTGGCGGTCGAAACGTCCCGGGCGTAGTAATGCAGTATCCAATACATCAGGACGGTTTGTAGCAGCTAAAATTATGATGCCTATATCTGTACCAAAACCATCCATCTCAACCAATAATTGGTTCAAAGTATTTTCACGTTCATCATTACTCATGATAGCATTCCTTCCCCTTGCACGGCCTATAGCATCAATCTCATCTATAAAAATAATACATGGTGCTTTTTCCCGGGCTTGTTTAAACAAATCTCTTACCCTGCTTGCTCCCACACCCACAAACATTTCAACAAAATCGCTACCGCTAAGGCTAAAAAAAGGCACTTGTGCTTCGCCGGCCATAGCCTTTGCCAATAATGTTTTTCCGGTACCCGGGGGGCCAACCAATAATGCTCCCTTCGGTATTTTACCTCCGAGGGCTGTATATTTTTTGGGGTTTTTAAGGAAGTCGACAATTTCCATCACCTCTACCTTGGCTTCATCCAGGCCGGCAACATCACCAAAATTTATATTTACACGGGCGCCTTTATCAAAAAGGGTTGCTTTTGATTTTCCTATGTTGAAAATACCACCGGGGCCACCACCACCACTTGGTCCACCCATTTTGCGCATCAGTAATACCCAAAGACCTACAAAAAGCAGAATGGTAACAATTGTATTGGCTATAGGACCAAACCATTCGCCTTCGTTGGCAACAGTTTCAGGAACCTTTTCAACGCCTAATTTGTTTTGGGTACTGTCTTTAAAGAATGCAGTTTGAGCAGCATTAAAACTCTCCCAGTCGGTAACACTAAATTCAAATTGGGGTCCTTTAACCAAACCACTTGAATTCTTTTTTACTTTCTGATCAAAGTAGGTTTTGGCAAGGCTTTCTTTTTTAATATAAACCCTAACCAGTTCTTTATTTTTTACCAGGTCTAATCTTTCAACGTCGCCGGTTGCCAACATTCTTTGCCTAAACTCAAGCTCCGTAGTTTTAACTGCATCGGGGCTGCCACTTATAAAATTTGCGCCGATAAGTACGATTGCAATTACTGCGTAAATCCAGTAAATGCTAAACTTTGGACCCTTTCGTGAAGTTTTGTCTTCACCATTGGGCATGCCCGGAATATTTCGAAAATCTTTTTTTATTTTTTTATCGTCTTGTGCCATAACCTACTTGTCTTCTCTATTTAATAAATTCCATTATAAAATGTTCGATGTATGGAAATTTTAACCATTATGTTCCTGCGATTCGGCATCGCTCCACATTTCATCGAGATTATAAAATTTGCGTACATCTGGTAACATAACATGCACCACTATGTTCACAAAATCAATCAATACCCATTGCAGCGCCTGGTATCCTTCGTGCTTGTAAGCCACCTCTCCACACTGTATTTTAACGTCCTCTTGTATAAATTCTCCAATAGCCCGTAACTGTTGAGGGTTACTGGCTTCGCATATAATAAAAAAGTCCGCTACGGCCTCGTGAATTTTTCGAAGGTCCAGCGAAACAATGTTTTCCCCTTTTTTTTCCTGTATTGCGTTAATGATGGTCTTAAAAAGCCTGGAGTTTTTTGTGGTTCTGACTACACTGCTTTTTTTTCTGGTAGTCAGTAATGTAAGTGGTTCCAATAATAAATCGTTTAATTTATAAATATTGCATTATACCCAATGTGGGTTAATAGCGGATTCTCTCAAAATGGTCTATAAACCGGCAGCCTACTTCCTATTTAAACTCTTTGTAAAATATCCCCCCGTAAGCTAGCATCATTCCTGAGTTTCGATAAAATAAATCCGAACAGGAATTTATTCATGAAACACCAAAGAAAATTGTTGTTAATACTTACGCTTCTGCTGATAATTAACTTAAATAAAACCAATAATCCTTCCGCCTATCTTCGCCAAAAATACTAATTCTTTTCGAGCTTAAAATGCCAGTTGGTAAACCGTTTATACAATTATTTGAAGTGGATAGCACCAACAACTATGCCATGGCACAGGTACAAGCCTCTTTGGCAGTACATGGAACGGCATGGTTTGCTCACCAGCAAACTTCGGGCAAAGGGCAAAGAGGAAAAGCCTGGTTATCAAACGAAAAAGAGAATATAATTTTGAGCTTTGCGATCGATCCATCACCACTTTTTATCCGCGATCAATTTGTTATTAGTGCCATTACCGCTTTGGCTTGCGTGGATCTTTTTAAAAGGTATAATATTAATGATGTGAAAATAAAATGGCCAAACGATGTGTTTTGTGGAGACAGAAAGGCAGGAGGAATCTTAATTGAGAACGTTATACAAGGTCAAAATTGGAAGTTCTCTATAGTGGGTATAGGTATTAATATTAATCAAACCAATTTTGCAACTGATATAGTTAATGCAACTTCCCTGGCTGTTTTAACCGGCGAGCAATATGACCCTGTTTTATTAGCTCAGGAGTTGTGTTCAATTTTTGAAAAGAGATGGTCTACAATTATTAGTGGAAATTTTCAGGATATCATGAAGGAATATCATGACAATCTTTACAAGCTTGATGAAGTGGTTTCTTTCAAATATGAAAATGCTGTTTTTTCAGCAACAGTATTGGGCGTTAACTTTCGGGGAGAATTGAGGTTAGATACCGGTGAAGAAATTACTTTGCCCAGCGGCAGGGTTACGTGGTTATCAACTAATTGATTTCTATCCCTTCCAAAACAGTCAGGTCTCTTTCTTTCACCCGTGCTTCCACCTCAAAACGATTGTTATCATACCCGTTATTAAACGACTCCATAAGGTACATAAAGACAAACTGTAGAAAGCCAAATTGTTTGTATTGCTTTACATGAGCTATTTCGTGGCGGAGCCATTTTTTATTCAATAAAAACTCGGACTTGGAGGTGTTGTGCAAATGAATGGTATTTCCCAACACCATCGCTACCTTCTGTACTTTAAGCTTGCGGGCTGCAATTCTGGCCATCCATGAATTTTCCTTAATGGTCACACTGATCATTCTACTATAATAAAGTTTGAGTTGAAAATAAGAAATCCTGTAGCGGGGTAAGGTCTTTATTAGACTGTTTGCGATGACAAGCGGTTGCAAGTTAAACCCTGCAGGTGGTAAACAAATAATAGAACGTATAAAGGTAAAGGGCCCCGCTGACCTATACTTTGGGTTATAATCCCAAAAAACGGAGCTCCGTTAAAAAGCCTGAAATACTGAATGATTTGTATGCAAATGAAAATTAATTGCAATCAGCAATATTAAGATTGCCATGAATCCAGCACTTGTTGCGACTGGTTGGCGGTATCGGGTTTTTCGATAATGTTGTTTATGCGGCCCTTCTCGTCAATTAAAAATGTGGTGCGGTCGATACCCATGTAAGTTTTGCCCATAAATTTTTTTTCGCCATAAACGCCATATTGCTCCACAATTAATTTGTCTTCATCGGCTACCAACGGAAAAGGCAGTTGGTATTTATCTTCAAACTTCTTGTGTTTTTTTATGTTGTCGTTGCTTACCCCAATAACCTGGAAGCCCTGGCTTAACAGGCTTGTGTAATTATCCCGCAGGTTGCATGCCTGTGCGGTGCAACCTGGTGTATCGTCTTTGGGATAGAAATAGAGCACTACTTTTTTACCCTTGAAATCTTTCAAAGAAATAGAAGCGCCATTTTGATCTACACCTGTAAACAACGGGGCTGTGTCGCCTACTTTCAAATTGGTCATTTGCTGTCTTTTAATTGTTAGTTGTGTAACCGTAAGGGCAAAAAATTGTTTGCTGCCGTATAAAAATTGAATCAATTAGCGGTTTATTGTAAAGGCTTTTTTTGTGATGTTTCCCGCTTCATCTGCAATAACAATTTGTAGCGTATGCGAGCCCGGCGAAGTTCTATCATCAAAGCGATGAATAAAATAGTCGCTTTTTCTGCTGAACAAAAGCCATTTTCCATCCAGTTCTGCCCTGAAAAATGAAAGCTCGCTAACGGCATCTTTTGCCTGTATGGTTATACCAGGTTTTCCCCTGAGGTTGCTGCCGTTAGTCCAGCCAACGGGTTGTAAAAGTGGCGGCACAGTATCAATTATTAATTGAAAACTTCCGAGGTCTCTGAATTTAGCTTCCATCCAATTGCCCTCCCATGTGCCTTTGAGTGCTTCTTTTTTCTTATTACTTACCAGTTGCATAACCACTTTACCCTTTAATGTGGGTGACAGATCGTCCCTGGCCTTTAACCTTACTGTAAAACTATCGTGAACGGGCACCGTGTAATTATGCAGGTTTTCAATGGTTGAAGCACTCAGAGCAGCAATTAAAGGAATGCTGCTGTGCTCAAAATAAACAGTATCGTAAAAGGTGGTGGGTAAAAAATCAGCCTCCACATTAGGGTAAGCCACTTTATTTGCTTTACCCGGAATTAAAACGTTACTGCTTGTAACAGTTACACGATTGTTGCCCGGAGGATTGTACCTGACCTTAAATTTTAAGGTGCTTGTATTTGAAGAAACATCCTGCAAAACAATGCGAACATCGTGAATTGCAGAGTCCGTCAGCGTTATTTTACCATCAGGTGCTGAAGCAGAAAAAATATTAATTTGATTGCCCGGTAAGCGGCTGAGGTGCTGTATCCAGGTGCCTGTTTTTGCTTTGGTTCTATAGTCTACAGAAGCATTAATATACCTGCTGTCGGGGTAGGGAAAGTTGTTTAGTTGAAAACCATTTTGCAACACATCGTCAACATACAAGGCTGCCTGGTAAATACCAAAAGTAAAGGAGGCGTTGGCTTTGTCCCCGGCATTTATGCCAAAGCTAATTACCTGCGACGGTGAAATAACTACGCTGCTTATACTGGTATAGCCGCTACCCGTTTTTTTAACAGGGATAGAAACAGGTGATTGATTGTACGTGGATTGCCTGCGGTCGTACAAATAAAGCCTGTTAAAAAAGGGTGGAATGTCATCCGGTACCGGCAGGCCAAATAAAAATGGATTTAAATTATTTTCAGTGTAGGTCTCCCGGATTTCGAAGTGCAAATGCGGACCCGCAGATCCGCCGGTATTACCACTGTTTGCTATAAACTGCCCTTTGCTTACCGGAAATAAATGGGGCTTTAAAAACACATCCTGTTCCCATTTTTCCTGTTGGTACTGTATGTTTTTTAAGTGGTTTTCGAGGGCAGGAAAAAAGTTGTTCAGGTGGGCATACAAAGTGGTGTATCCGTTGGGGTGGGTTATGTAAATGGCCCTTCCAAAACCATACTGTTCAATTTTTATGCGGCTTATATAGCCTTCGGCTGAAGCATATACCGGAAGATTTTCACGCTGGTTGGTACGAATGTCGAGACCCATGTGAAAATGATTATTCCTTAACTCGCCAAAATTTGCAGCCAGTTGTATTGGTACGCCCAAGGGATTTCTAAAATAGTTTTGAGGATAATTTGGTTGTGGAAAGGGTTGTGCAACAGAGAATATAAAAGATGAAATAGAAAGTAACAGTAGAAGCGAAAATCTTAAAAAGATCATATAGGATTTTTGAATAAAACAATGAGAACAGCCATTGCAGGGATGAATGATTATGATTTTTTTGTAAAAATAAGTTGTGAACAATAACTCATTAAAGATTTGCCTTTGAACTGAGCGTAGCAACGTTGATGCCATGCGTTTTGCTGCCCGCCACCAAAAAGTGTTTGGTAAAATTTACCAAACCGGTTAACAATAGCCCCTTACATTTGCCCAATTTGATTTTTTTATGCCAAGAGATACCTCCATCCACTCTGTATTGATTATTGGTTCTGGTCCCATAATAATTGGCCAGGCTTGCGAGTTTGATTACTCGGGATCGCAGGCTGCCCGCAGCTTACGCGAAGAGGGCATTAAAGTTTACCTGATCAATAGCAACCCGGCCACGATAATGACCGACCCGATGATGGCTGACAAAGTGTATTTGCTGCCATTGACGGTCGATAGCATTGAGCAAATTTTAGAAGAGAACCAGATTGATGCGGTGCTGCCAACCATGGGTGGACAAACAGCGTTGAACCTGTGTAAAGAGGCGGATGAACTGGGTATTTGGACAAAGTACAATTGCCGCCTGATAGGGGTAGACGTGGCTGCCATTGATACTGCGGAGGATCGTGAAAAGTTTAGGCAATTGATGGTTAAGATTGGGATGCCTACAGCACCCAGCCGTGTTGCCAACAGCATATTAGAAGGTAAAGAGTTTGCACAGCAAATAGGCTTTCCACTGGTAATTCGTCCATCGTTTACTCTTGGTGGTACCGGGGGAGGTATTGTACATGCAAAAGAAGATTTAGATGAGGCTTTAGAGAAAGGTTTAAAGGCATCGCCCATGCATGAAGTACTTGTAGAAAAAGCCGTGCTGGGTTGGAAGGAATATGAACTGGAATTGCTACGCGATCAAAACGATAATGTAGTAATTATATGCACAGTTGAAAACGTTGACCCGATGGGGGTACATACAGGTGATAGCATTACGGTTGCCCCGGCAATGACATTGAGCGATACTGCCTTTCAGGAAATGCGTAACAAAGGAATATTGATGATGCGTAGCCTGGGTAATTTTTCGGGAGGATGTAATGTACAGTTTGCACTAAACCCCGATACAGAAGAATTGATTGCGGTGGAGATCAATCCAAGGGTAAGCCGCTCATCGGCCCTGGCAAGTAAAGCTACCGGTTACCCTATTGCAAAGGTGGCAGCCAAGCTGGCTATTGGTTATAACCTGAACGAACTGAAAAACCAGATTACCCAAACAACTTCAGCTTATTTTGAGCCTGCGCTGGACTACGTTATTGTAAAAATGCCCCGCTGGAATTTTGATAAATTTAAAGGCGCCAACGATATCCTTGGCCTGCAAATGAAAAGCGTGGGTGAGGTGATGGCCATTGGCCGGTGCTTTACCGAGGCATTGCAAAAGGCTTGTCAGAGCCTGGAAAACGAGGCAGTGGGATTGGGTTATTATGGCAAAAGCCTTATGAAAACTGACGAGCTGGTTGAGTACATAAAGGTGCCAAAGTGGGATAGGATATTCAGGATAAAAGATGCTTTGATGGCTGGTGTAACGGTTAAGACGATTGCCCAGGCAACAGGTATTGACCGTTGGTTTTTATACCAGATACAAAAGATATGCGACATTGAAAAAGAGCTGATGAACTATACCATTGATAGCCTGCCCGAAGCGCTTTTAAGGGAAGCCAAGAAAAATGGGTTTGGTGATGAGCAGATTTCTAAAATTTTAAGAAACTGTACCGAGCAGCAGGTATACGATAAAAGGAAACAGTTTGGCATTAACAGGGTGTACAAAATGGTTGACACCTGCAGTGCTGAGTTTGAGGCTAAAACTCCTTATTTCTATAGCACTTTTGAATAACAGAATAAATAACATATTCAATACAAGGCTGCTCCAATAAAGCAGCCTTAATTCTTGTAATTTGACCCATCGCTCCAAATAGACCGCAGTGTAATTATTATGTCGCACAATTCTGCCAACCAGGTTTTTCAAACGTCGAGTAAAAGCAGGTGGAAAAGATTTAAATGGGGCAGCAGGTTTTTAACCTTTTGCCTGCTGCTATCGGCGGTTATTATTTTTATTGCCATTAAAACCGAGTTTGTACCTAACCTGCCCATAGAAGGGGTAGCAAAAAAAGCAATACAGCAAAGGAAGAATTTTATTGAAAAAACATCGAAGCTGCCGGCTGAATACAAAGGATTCAAAGAATTTATAAATACCAAATGGGCTAAAGGCAAGGGCTGCGGCGAAGCCATGGCCATCCCGGTATCAGCCTCGTTTAAGTCGTGGCAATCCCCGGCGGGCATTCGGGCAGCATTTTATGTTGCCTGGGATCCACAGTCATTTTTCTCGTTAAAAAGAAGTATTAATAAGCTGAACCTGGTGATACCGGAGTGGTTTTTTTTGGATGAAAATGCCGATACCATTAAAACCAATATTGACAAACGTGCATTTGATGTCATCAAAGCTTCTGGAGTAAAAGTAATTCCAATGCTTACCAACAACATTAACGAAAAGTGGCGGGGCGATGTGGTGCACAGGATTATCAATGACCCGGCGAAACAGGAAAGATTGATCAATGATCTTGTGCGTTTATTACAACAAAACCATTTTCAGGGCATTAATATCGATTTTGAAGAACTGGTAGAAACTAAGAATGAAGTGTTGGCAGATTTTCAAAAGGAGGTATACGAGCGTTTACATGCCAATAACCTGCTGGTTACCCAGGATGTGATTCCCTTTAATGAAGATTATAACTACGAAGCGTTGGGTGCTTACAACGACTACCTGTTCCTGATGGCTTATGATGAGCATTCAACCGACGATCCGCCTGGCACTATCAGCAGCCAGCGTTGGATGGAAGCGGCGCTGGACCAAATGGCGAAACATGTTGACACCAAAAAAATAGTACTTGCTATGGCGGGTTATGGGTACGACTGGCGTGCAAAAGGTGCAGCCACTACCGTTACCTACCAGGAAGCTTTAAGTACCGCCAGGGAAAGTGAAGCGGTGGTGGCTTTCGATAACGATACTTACAACCTTCATTACGATTATTACGACGACAGCGACCGGGTACATACCGTGTATTTTACAGATGCTGCTACCAACTTTAATACCCTTCGCTTTGCTACAGAATATGGAGTGGCAGGCACCGCCTTATGGAGGCTGGGAAGCGAAGACAGCCGTATCTGGGATTTTTATGACAAGGATATGAGTAAGCCTGCTTTAAAAACCTTCAACTTTGCCAATTTTAATAAGGTAGAGAGCAGCAACGATGTGGACTATATTGGTGAAGGTGAGGTGCTGGATGTAGTTTCGGAACCGCAAACTGGTCATATAACTCCCGAAATAGATACCGCAGAAATGTTGATCAGCGAAGAGCGTTACGACTCGCTGCCCTCTATGTTTGTAGTAAAAAGGTGGGGCAAACCGACGGGCAAACAAATGGTGCTATCTTTTGATGATGGACCCGACCCGACTTACACACGGCAGGTGTTGGATACCCTTGCCAAATATCATGTGCCAGCTTCGTTTTTTATAGTAGGTATAGAAGCGGAGACGAACATACCGCTTGTTAAAAGAATTTATTCCGAAGGACACGAAATAGGCAACCATACTTTCACCCATCCTAATATGGCAGAGGTAAGCCACAACCGTGCTTTTCTTGAAATGGATGCCACGCGTTTGTTGATAGAGTGTATAACGGGGCACACTACTATCATGTTCAGGGCGCCTTACAATGCCGATAGTGAGCCAGAAAAAATGGAGGAACTGATACCCGTACAATTAAGCCGTAAACGTAATTATTTGACCATTGGCGAAAGCATTGACCCCGAAGACTGGCAACCGGGTGTTACCGCCGACACTATATTTAACCGTATAGTACGTTACCAGGGCAATGGAAATATTATTTTGTTGCACGATGCCGGCGGCGATCGCAGCCAAACGGTAAAAGCCCTGCCAGATATCATAAAATATTTTCGTAAAAAGGGTTACACTTTTACAACTGTGGCCAACCTGTTGGGCAAAAGCAAAGACCAAATGATGCCTCCTGTGCCAAAGGGTGCAGGATATAGAAACGTGCAGATATACCTGTTAATTTTAGAGGCTGCTTATTATGTGGGCCACATCCTTTTTTCTATGTTCATCGTGTTTCTGGTAATTGGCATAGCCCGCCTTTTGTTTATGGCTACGCTTGCAGTAAAACAGCAAAATAAAGAGAAAAAGATATCATTCTATTCAGGACAAATTAAACCGCTGGTTAGCATTATTGTACCGGCTTACAACGAAGAAATGAATGCTGTAAAATCGCTGGAAAACCTGTTGAAATGCGATTATGAAAACTTCAATATTTATTTTATTGACGATGGAAGCAAAGACAATACTTACGACCATGTATTAAAGGCATTTGCAGGTCATCCCTCTATGACGATACTTACCAAAACAAATGGGGGTAAAGCTTCCGCCTTGAATTATGGCATTGCCCAAACCAATGCGGCTTATGTTGTTTGTATAGATGCAGATACCAAACTAAAACCAGACGCAGTAAGCAAGCTGATGCGGCATTTTGATTTTGAAGAAGAAACAGGGCAAAAGGTAGGTGCAGTAGCCGGCAACGTAAAAGTGGGTAACGAAGTCAATATGATTACCCGCTGGCAAAGCATAGAGTACATCACCAGCCAAAATTTTGACCGGAAAGCATTTGCATATATCAACGCCATTACGGTTGTTCCCGGAGCCATTGGAGCATTTAAAAAAGATGTGATAGAAGAAGCAGGTGGCTTTACCACAGACACTTTAGCCGAGGATTGTGACCTGACCATAAGAATACTTAAAGCCGGATATAAAGTAGAAAATGAAAATGGTGCCATTGCCCTTACCGAAGCCCCGGAAAGTGTTCAGCAGTTTTTGAAACAAAGGTTCAGGTGGAGCTTTGGGGTTATGCAGACTTTTTGGAAACACAGAGACGCCTTGTTTAGCAACCGGTACAAATCGCTCGGTTGGATTGCTTTGCCAAACATGTTGTTGTTCCAATTTATCATTCCATTTTTTTCGCCGTTGGCCGATGTTTTAATGATTGCTGGTTTGTTTACAGAAAACGTGGGAAATATAGGCAGGTATTACCTTTTATTCATGTTGGTAGACTTGTCAATAGCATTAATGGCATTCTCCTTCGAAAAGGAAAAAGTTTACAAGCTGGCCTGGCTAATTCCGCAGCGTTTTGGTTACAGGTGGTTGATGTATGTCGTATTGTTCCGGTCTTTCAGGCGGGCAATAAAGGGAGAATTGCAAAGCTGGGGTGTTTTAAAGCGCACCGGAAATGTAAAAGATTTTGCAACGGAAAACATACCTGCATAGCTGTCAATATTCAGCAAACTTAAAATTGGGCGGATTTAATAAAAAAACGGCACAGGTAAATGGGAACTTTCCATTAGCTGCGCCGTTAATAATTATTTGCAGGTCGGTTACAAATTAGTTTGCAGGTATTTTAAAAACTCGTTTCTTTTATCTGCATCAGCAAAAGCACCACTATAGGCTGACGTTACGGTACTGCTGGTTTGGTCTTTAATACCACGACTTGAAACACACATGTGCGTAGCATCGATCATTACCGCCACGTCTTCAGTTTCTAACACCGATTTTAGCTCGTTGGCAATTTGGATGGTCAAACGTTCCTGCACCTGGGGGCGCTGGGCAAAGTATTGTACTATCCGGTTTATTTTAGACAGGCCAATAACCTTTCCTGAAGAAATGTAGGCTACGTGAGCCTTACCAATAATCGGTACAAAATGATGTTCGCAATTTGAATGAAAAGTAATGTTCTTTTCCACCAGCATTTCGTTGTATTGGTATTTGTTTTCGAACAACGAAATGCTGGGTTTGTTTTTCGGATCCAAACCTTTAAAAATTTCCTTCACGTACATTTTTGCTACCCTGCCGGGTGTTCCTTTTAAACTATCGTCCGTCAGGTCCAAGCCCAGGGTATGCATAATCTCCCTGAAATGGCGGCTGATGATCTTTATTTTTTCTTCATCGCCTAAATCAAAAGCGTCAGACCTTAAAGGTGTGTCATAAGAAGTTCCAATGTGTTCTTCACCCACTTCGTCGTCAAAATCTTCGATAAAAAGCTTTTTCTCTGGCAGGTTTAGTACCATCCCATTTTGTTTCATATAATGCTATATAAGTTTTGTGTAATTTTTGCCTACCATATTGTTTTACTTTCAACATGTAATTGTTAAACAAAAAAATACGGAGGCAGTATAACTAACAGCTAAAAATCAATAATGTTGATTTTAATTTTCAAAAAGAAATGTGAAGGATGAACGCCGGTATGGATTTTTGTTCGTAGCGGTTTTAAAGCTCAATTTGAGAATTAAAAAGTATTCATTTGCCCATTGGGCTAATTGTTAACTTCCATTTTTAAGATTGAATTTTAAGCCATGACCCACAAAACAAAAGGGATTGTATTGCGAACGGTGAAGTATGGCGAAACCAGTATCATCGTTTCGATTTATACAGAGCTGTTTGGTATTCAATCGTACATGGTAAAAGGCGTGCGGCAAACCACTAAAAAATCATCCGGCAAGTCCATATTTTTTCAGCCCGCTGCCATGCTCGATATGGTAGTATATCACAACCAACTAAAAAATTTGAATTTTATAAAAGAATACCAATGGAGTTATTTGTACGAGGAGGTTTTGTTTGATGTGGTAAAAAATACGGTGGCGATGTATGTAATTGAAATGCTACAGCACAGCCTTAAGCAACCGGAGGCTAATCCGGAGCTATTTTATTTAGCGGAGGACACTTTAAAGCAACTGGATAAGGGCAGTGCAGCACTAACTGCCAATCTGCCTTTGTATTTCTCACTTCATTTAGGTAGCGAGTTGGGCTTTAGAATACAGGGTGCATATACTTTAGAAACTCCCGTTTGCGATTTGTACGAAGGAAGTTTTACCAGTGAAAGGCCCAATCACTCCTATTATCTGGAGGGTAAATCCGCCATGCTTACTTCGCAGTTATTGGCACTGCACTTTTATAACGAACTTGATACGATCCATATTGAAAGAAACATGCGAAGAGATTTGTTGAAGTTGTTTCAGCAGTACATAGCCTTGCATGTAGCTGATTTTGGTGAGATGAAAAGTTTGCCCATTCTGCAACAAATATTGAGCTGATAGTTTTTTGTAACTTTAATAAAATTGTGAAAATGGAAGTTCTGGAACAAATACCCAAAACGGCTTTGGATGTATTCAGGCTGCTGCCGGAGGGAACAATGTGCGAAGTAATCGATAACATTTTATATATGTCTCCGGCACCAAAATATACGCACCAAAGGCTGGTTCTGCTGCTGGCCAGGAAACTGAGCAATCACATTGAGACATTTAAAATCGGTGAGATTTTTATAGCTCCCGTTGATGTTTATTTTGAGGATTTAGCCTCTGCTGTACAGCCAGACCTTCTGTATGTTGCTAATGAAAACAGGGGTATCATGCACCCCGACGGTTACATATATGGAGCACCCGATATTGTTATAGAAGTACTTTCTTCAGACAGAAAAAGAGACCTGGTTTTAAAGAAGGGTCTTTACGAAAGGGCGGGAGTAAAGGAGTATTTTATTGCTGATCCAGTTACCCGAAAAATGCAACTGTACTCATTGAATGGTGGAAGCTATCAATTAGTGTATGACGAAACAGGGCTTTTTAAATCCACTTTGCTCAACCTGGAATTCGTTTTTTAAACTAACCTTGAGTTTTTCCGAAGGCAGGGAATTCATTGCTTGTCCTGACCGGTAAAGATGCCATTAAAAGTATTTTGTTGAAGTGAAAAATAAAGGGTGAACATGGAATGGCGAGCCCGAATAACTGCTGATGCGTGCACACCGCCGATATTGCATTGTCCAGTCCTGCTTTTAGAAATACTTTTATTGTATGCTGTGTATATCAGTGTGTATAGAATATATTAGTTAATAGTTTTTCTACTCCTT
>JAJAYD010000057.1 GCA_026786345.1 Chitinophagaceae bacterium | reverse complement strand
GTACATAAGGGTGCACAGTTCCTGTTTAATATGAGTAATGATGGCTGGTTCAACGACACGTATATAGTTCGTCTTCACTTTTATTATGCACGGCTAAGGGCTGTGGAATCCAGGAAAGATATGGCGATCAACAGTAACAACGGCTATTCCGGAATGGTTAAGGCTTCGGGTGAAATTATGGAACAGGAAAGAAGCGATGAACCGTTTGTAAAATTGGTTACAATACAGCCAAATAAAATCATTACAATGGCGTCGTCTTTCCCTAATGTTTTTGTTTACGGCTGTGCTATCTACATTCTTGTAATCAGTGGATTAAATTTATTCTTCCGCAGAAAGAACGTACAAAGTTTTGGGACCGGTCAGTAATAAATACTATGAAGCAGCCGTTGCGTCGCACTCTTGTACTGTTTATTCAACAGGGAACATCGCCAATAAACCCACAACAATGACAACAATATTAACTGCAAAAAAACATCCCTGCTAATAAACATAAACCATGTTTTACTCAAAAAAGCTTTTTCTGTTACTTGTAAGCTGCTTTGTTACAGTAAATGTTTTTGCTATAGTCAGGCTGCCGGTAATATTTCAGAGCAACATGGTTTTGCAAAGAGATAAAGAGGTTACTATATGGGGCTTTGCAGATGCAGGAGAAAAAGTTGAAGTTAATTTTAAAGGGCAACTATTGAAATCAGTAGCTGGCAAGAATAGCAAGTGGTCAATTAAACTTCCTGCTACAACTGCCGGCGGCCCTTATGATATTACTGTTAAAGGAAAAGCTGATACGGTTGAGTTACACAACATATTATTTGGAGATGTATGGATCTGTGGCGGACAATCGAACATGCAATATACACTCGATCAAATTGGTTATTTACCTGCAGATACTGCCGCTGCAAGAAACCCGAAGCTTCGAATATTTACCGCCTCTATTGATATGGATTATGTGCCCAAAGATGATTTGAGTGGTGGCACATGGAACGAAGTTTCAGCAGAAGCGATAAAGTATTTTTCTGCAACGGCATATTTCTTTGGCAAATTCTTAAACGATTCATTGCAGGTTCCTATCGGATTAATAAGCGATAATCTTGGCGCTACAGCAATTGAAACATGGATGAGCCCTGAAGCGCTTTCTACAATTCCGCAATTTGACAACTTTCATAAAACCTATTTGGCCCCTGCTAAAAGTTTTAAAGAAATAACTGCTGCCTTTGAGAAAATCAAACCCGAATGGCAAACCAGGTATTACCTGAAAGGACAAGGCATTGAACAGAAATGGTACTTGCCCGAAACCAATGTTTCCGATTGGAAAACAATGGAAATACCTGGGTGGTGGGAAGACAAAGGTATGGCTGACTTTGACGGCGCAGTTTGGTTTAGAAAGACTTTTGATCTTCCTCAAAATTTTAAAGGTGCTGCTCTTCCATTGGCTTTAAATCAAATTGATGATTACGATATTGTATGGGTGAACGGGCAAAAAGTAGGCGAGGGTTACGGAAACCAAAACTGGCGTAATTACAGTGTTCCTGCAAATGTTTTAAAACCTACGGACAATGTAATAGTGGTTCGTGTGTTTGATGCCGGCGGTAAAGGCGGCATGTATTCAAATGCTATTTGGGGTAATCCTATATTGCTGGGTCAATGGTTGTATAAAGTTGATAATAAAATTGATGCGGCTACATTTCCCAGGCCTCATGTTGTAAACGTTAGTCCATTCACCACTCCGGCTGTATTGTATAACGCCAATATTGCTCCGCTAACTTCTCTTGCTGTTAAAGGTTTCATTTGGTACCAGGGAGAAGCAAATGCACCAAGGGCAAGTGAATACCGGGCTTTGTTTCCTGCATTTATTAACGACTGGCGTAAGCAATTTAAGCAGGGTGATCTTCCCTTCCTGTTTGTACAATTGGCTAACTATATGAATGAAGCAGCCACACCACAGGAGAGTGATTGGGCGGAGTTAAGAGACGCACAATCTGCTGCTTTAAAACTACCCAACACCGGTATGGCAACCATCATTGATATTGGGGAAGCCAATGATATTCACCCAAAGAATAAAATGGATGTAGGAAAGCGATTAGGGCTTGCTGCATTGGGTGTGGCTTATAACAAACACATTGTTAGCAAAGGTCCTACCTACGAATCGTTTGAGATAAAAGACGGTGCTGTTATCATTCACTTTGCAACAGGAACGGACAACCTGGTAACAAAAGATAAGTATGGTTACGTGCGTGGGTTTACTGTTGCCGGTAGTGATAATAAGTTTTATTGGGCAAAGGCATCAATAGAAAATAATACGGTTATACTTACTTGCAAAGAGGTGAGTAAACCGGTTTCAGTCCGATATGCCTGGAGTGATAACCCGGGTGTAATTGATTTGTATAATGAAGCCGGTTTGCCTGCTGTTCCTTTCAGAACGGATAGTTTGCCTTTGAAGACGGAGGGTAAAAGATTCTCCGAAGACCCGTGGGTTTTCTAAAGCCTTAGTGCAAAGTCATTACAAACCAGCAAAAGAAAACACGCTTACTCAAGATTAAAAATGAACAATTTAGAACACGGAGGTATGAACATTTTAGAACACGGATTACACGGATCAAATTGGATTTTTTGTTTTAGAAGTTTACCATGCAAATCCGTTCAATCCGTGTCATCTGTGTTCCATCAAATAAATTTTAGATAATGAACAATAACATTGTTGCAGGTATTGATATTGGCGGTTCGCATATTACTGCTGCGCTCATTAATCTTCAGGCTCATTCCATTATTCCTGGTTCTTTAATTCGCCGTCATGTAAATTCTAAAGGCAATACCGAACAGATAATAAAAGAATGGACTGGTG